>JBBIVS010000344.1:0-4497 GCA_037439605.1 Draconibacterium sp.
GTTTCAGCAATATTAACAATAACCGGTTCTGCGGCAATTTCACCGGCTTTGATTGCCGATTCAGCCTCAACCCATCTGTTACCGGGTAATTTTACTTCAGGCTGGGTTTCAGTTTTTTCATTAACACCTGCAGGTTTCTGCGTTTCTGGTTTTTCTTGAGTTACACGAGCCTGCAGATTTTCAACGGTTTTGTCATTTATGTGGTCAATAAAAAGCTGAACCAACTTTTTAGCGCCTGATACACGGTTTTGAACAAACTCCATTTCAAGCTCATCGAAACAGTTTTTGCCCTTTTCGGTAAACATTTCCTCCAATTCGCTTAAATCTTTAAGCAGGTATTTCAACAGTTTTTTATGTTCCATTTTGCTCAAGCCAAAGTTTAAAATTTTACTTTTGCAAAAGTACTAAATTCTCACCAAATCGATGTTTGTTGAACAAAACATATACAACCCTAAAAGGGCAGGTTCAATTGAAGTAATTGCCGGTTCAATGTTCTCGGGCAAAACAGAGGAGTTGATCAGAAGGCTGAAACGCGCAAAAATTGCCCGGCAGAAAGTTGAAATTTTCAAACCCGAGATTGATGTCAGGTTCTCGAAAACAGATGTAGTTTCACACGATGAGAATGCCATTCAATCCACTCCTGTAGGGAATTCGGCAAATATTTTGTTACTTTCGGCCAACGTTGATGTGATTGGAATTGACGAAGCCCAGTTTTTTGATAAAGGCCTGGTTGATGTGGCGGTAAAACTCGCAAACATGGGAACAAGGGTTATCATTGCCGGACTTGATATGGATTTTAAGGGCGTTCCGTTTGGGCCTATCCCAAAATTAATGGCTGTGGCCGACTATGTTACCAAAGTACATGCTATTTGTGTTAAATGCGGGAATATTGCCCAGTTTTCGCATCGTTTGTCGGAAAAAGAGCAGGTTGTTTTGTTGGGTGAAAAAGACATTTACGAACCACTTTGCAGGGGTTGTTTCAGGGAATTAAATAAGGAACAATACCCGAAGTCTCTGGCGTGTTAAATGCAAAGCTGTTTAAAGGGACAAGTTTCACCAATCATAAAATTACTCAGATTTTAACCGACAGCCGGACTTATTTTCAAGGTGAAAATACTCTTTTCTTCGCATTAACCGGCCCCCGGAACAATGGTCATTCCTATATTCCCAACCTGATTGAAAAGGGAGTTTACGCCTTCGTGGTTTCCGATTCAAAGGTAATCAGCAACAAAGCCAGTTTTATTTTGGTTGAAAACACTACGGCAGCGCTGCAAAAACTGGCTGCCTTTGTGCGAAAACAGCAAAATTACCCTGTGGTCGGCATTACCGGGAGCAACGGGAAAACAATTGTAAAAGAGTGGCTTCATAACATTTTATCAGGCGAATTTAAAATAGTCAGAAATCCGAAAAGTTATAACTCTCAGGTTGGTGTTCCGCTCTCGGTTTTACTAATGGATGACAGATATGAACTTGGCATTTTTGAAGCCGGTATTTCGCAGCCCGGAGAAATGAAAAACCTGGCTGAAATTATCAGGCCTGCAATTGGCATTTTTACAAATATCGGCGATGCGCACCAGGAAGGTTTTGATTCTCTTAAGCAAAAAGCAGAGGAAAAATTATTGCTTTTCAATTCATGTGAAAAATTGATTTTTAATGCCGATTCAGAAATAATAAAAAATGCTGCTGAAGAATATTGCGCGGTAAATTCAATTGAAAAAGTTGACTGGTCGCAAAAAAACAGTAAATCAACCATCTTTTTTTTAGTAAAAAAGGAAAACGGGTTTACAGGAATAACTGCTGCGATACAAAACAAAACTTACGAATTTAAAATACCTTTTACCGATGATTCGTCGGTTGAAAATGCATGCCACTGTTTTGCTGCGGCCAGCGTTTTAAGTAAAAATTTACCGGCGGTTTTATCTGAATTTGAAAAACTCTACCCTGTTGAAATGCGGTTGGAAATTAAACAGGGAATCAATAATTGTTTGCTGGTAAACGACTATTATAACTCCGATTTAAACTCGCTTTCCATTGCTCTGTCGGTTTTGAACCAGCAGGCTGCAAAATCCCATCTTTACAAACAGGTGATTTTGTCGGATATTCAGCAGACCGGTTTGCCCAATGACGAACTGTACCGTCAGGTTAACAAGTTGCTCACCGATTGGAAAATGAATGAAATTATTGGCATTGGCACCGAAATTTCGAGACATTCTGATTTGTTTTCCATTCGCAAGTCATTTTTCGATTCACTGGCCGATTTTGAAAAACAGTTTAACCGCACCCGGTTTCAGTCATCTGCCATTTTAATTAAAGGCGCAAGGCAGTTCACATTCGAAAAGATTTCGCAGCTTTTGCAGTTAAAAGCACATCAAACCCAACTTGAAATCGATTTGAACGCGCTTGTGCATAACCTGAACGAGTTTAAAAAACTGCTCCGCCCCGAAACCAAAATCATGGTGATGGTGAAAGCATTCTCGTATGGCAGCGGAGATGTTGAAATTGCAAATGCACTGCAATACCAAAACGTGGCTTACCTTGCCGTGGCAGTTACCGACGAGGGTGTTCTGCTCCGGAACGCCGGAATTAAAACACCTGTAATTGTAATGAACCCCGAACAGCAAAGTTTTCAGCAAATTGTTGATTACCGGTTGGAACCTAACATTTACAGCCTGCAACTGCTGGATAGTTTTATAAAAACTGTCTGTCAAAATGGACTTTTTGATTTTCCGGTACACCTGAAAATTGATACAGGAATGAACAGGCTGGGCTTTAAAACCGACGCTGAAATAAAGGAAGCAATTCAACTGATAAAGGAAAACAACCGGGTAAAAGTGATTTCGGTGTTCTCGCATCTTGCAGCCAGCGACGAAAGCAGTTTTGACACTTTTACAAAGGAACAGATTTCGCGTTTCGAAGAAGTTGCCGGAATGGTTTTAAAGTCATTCCCTTATAAAATCGACAGGCACATTTTAAACTCAGCAGGCATTGAACGGTTTGCTGAAAAACAGTTTGAAATGGTACGGCTTGGAATCGGGTTGTACGGCATTTCAATTACCGGTTTGCAGTTGCAAAATACAGGAACTTTAAGAAGCACAATTTCGCAGGTTAAAAAAGTTGAACCAACTGAAACTGTGGGTTACAGCCGGAAAGGAAAGATTACTGAGGAGAGCGAAATTGCAATTGTTCCGCTGGGTTACGCTGATGGGCTAGACCGCAAACTGGGAAATAAAAATGGCGAGGCTTTTATTCATGGCCGGAGGGTTCCAATAATCGGAAACATTTGCATGGATATGCTGATGCTGGATGTTACAGGACTAAATGTAAAACCGGGTGAAAAAGTGGAAATTTTTGGCCCTAACATCCCTATAACCGAAATAGCCGAAAAAGCCGACACCATTCCGTATGAAATATTAACGGGAATATCGCAAAGGGTAAAACGGGTTTATTTGCAGGAATAGAAACCTTACCCCAATTTACTAACGCGCTCGAGCCGGTTGGCATCAAGAATTTTAATTTTACGGCCATCAATGGCAATCACCCTTTCGCTTGCAAAATTTGAAAGCGTGCGGATTGCGTTAGATGTTGTCATATTCGACAAATTGGCAATGTCCTCCCTCGATAAATACACCCGCAGCGTGGTCCCATCGTTCTCAACGCCATATTTGTCTTTTAAAAGCAGCAACGATTCGGCCAGCCTGCCCCGAATGTGCTTTTGCGTCAGGGTAACCATCCGTCCGTTCGAGAAAGCCAACTCACGTGCCAGTTTTTGAATCACTTTAAAAGCGAAATCGGTGTTTTTTAGGGCCCTGTTTATGATAAATTCAATATCAATGGTACAAATAACCGATTCCTCGAGTGTTAAAGCTGAAGCAATATGGTTTTCGTTACTCAAAAGCGCCCTGTAACCAATAATTCCGTGAGATTTGGCCATGCGGATAATTTGTTCGCGGCCTCCAACTCCCTCTTTATAAATTTTTACCTTGCCCTCAACCAGAATAATAAAACCTGTTGGTTTTTCGCCTTCCTTAAAAATAAATTCGTTCTTCCGGTAATTTGAAAGAGAAATGTGATGCTGAAGTTCCTCCTTTTCTTCAGGAGTCAGCAGGTAAAAAAGTGATTTTGGATTATCAACAATGTCTTTTATCCCAAATTCTGTATTATTGTACATGTACCTTTATGTATGTTTTACAGCATCAAAGCTAAAAAAATTTGTTTAACGCAAATTCATTTTAAACGATAAAATTATAAATGCCTTTGATTGGCAATTAATTACCATCAGATTTTAAGATATTTACATGTTGCTGCCACCTGCCAGAACTTCTTGGTTATCAATTTTAATTTCCAAATAGCGAAGAATATTTTTTTTAATGTTTAACAAGGTGCTTAAAGCTTCGCCAACCTCAGCATTACAAATGCAAAACAACTGACCCCTCGTAGCAAACGAGTCCCTATGTTTGTAATTGTGCCTTGAATAAGAGGCATAAGCCAAAAGAGCAT
>JBBIVS010000345.1:0-4495 GCA_037439605.1 Draconibacterium sp.
AAAAACCATGATTCCAAATAGTCCTGGGATTAAACTCCGGCGAATGACATTGGCGCCGTAAGCCGCCGAAAAAGCTGGCCCGGTTCCGCTGCCGCCCATGTTCATGGCAAAAAAAATAACAATGATAAAAGGTAATAATAATGGACTAAATAAAGGTGAGATCATAATTTTTGTTTAAATTTCAACTTCAATCATCGCCTTGATAACCCCATCCTTGTACCCTTCCACCAAATCGAAGGCAACCGGGGTTTCATCAAGCGGGAAATGATGTGTTACCATTTTTTCAACATCAATTTTTCCCGAAACGACAAGTTCGATGGCTTCCTCAACGCAATGATTCTGGCGGCGGACATTAATCACTGTCAATTCTTTGCGTCGCATTAAATCCATATCGAAAGTGTATTGTGCTGACGGCGGAATACCAACCAAAACCAGTTTGCCACCGGGTTTTAATATTCTAACTGCGTTGGTAACCGCTTTTTGGTCGCCACTGGCTTCAAAAACCACGTCGAGTAAATATTTTTCGTTGGCTTTTACCGCTTCTTCCACATTCTCTTTTTCAGGGTTTACAATGTATTTTGCTCCAATTTCCAATGCTTTCTGCAAGCGATAATTCAACGGTTCTATCATTGTGATGTTATCAACGCCATCGGCAAGTAATTTCATCAAAACGCTTAAACCAATTGGCCCGGCACCAAATATTCCAACCGAAATACCCGGATTTTCAATCCTTGCCAGTTTAACTGTATAAACGCCAATGGTCAGCGGTTCAATCAAAGCAGCCTGGACCGGGTTTAACTTTCCGGTTACGGTGAAACAGGTAAACGCAGGCATTACAATGAATTCTGACAAACAGCCTTCGAGCTGTCCGGGGCAGCCTAAAAACCTGTTGTTTCGGCATGTGTGAGGCCGTCCGGCAAGGCACTGGTCGCAATGGCCACAGTGAACCGACGGATCAACAACAACCAAATCGCCAACTTTTATATTATTCACATCAGCACCCTTTTCAACGATTATACCCGAACATTCGTGCCCAACGGGAAAGGGATACTGAACCACCTGTGTACCAATTTTACCTTCGGAGTAATAATGAATATCGGACCCGCACACCCCGATTACCGACATTTTAATTTTTACCTCATCCGATTTAACAATCTCCGGGCTGGCTGCATTTAAAACCCCCATTTTGCGTATTCCTGTTAATACAAACTGTTTCATTATATTTTATAGTTTTTAAACGTTGAACTAAAATTCCGAACACCAAACGAACATATTTTTCAGCTTACCTTTCCAGCGTAAAACTGAACAGGGAAATTTAAAACCCAATCCTGTTGTGTCATGTCCCGGCACTGCGTTATACGAAATAAAAATCACAAAAAAAAGAAAAATATTTTGCAACATATCTGATTTTATTAGATTCTTAAAATCAATGAATTAATAGAATATTTTTTTGAGTTTTTAACAATCATTAATATTTTTTTAATATTCATTTAAAATTCATTTAATTTTATACTATATTCGTCAGGCTAAAAATTGAATTCTGAACTACGAAATATGTAACTAATTACCTTTTCTCTATTAGACCAATGTTTTCTGTCTAACTAAACTAAACTATGAACATTCGGGTTATCAGTTTTAAGGATAACCCTTTTTTTATGCTTTTTTTTTCAGATTATGCTGAAAACGAAACCAAAACAAAATCCCCGCTGCGCCAAGGCCAATAAGATAACCATACCAAATACCCTGTGGCCCCAACACTAATTGAAATGCCATTAGGTAGCTTGCAGGTATCCCAAGTACCATATAGGCGAAAAAAGCAATAAACATGGGCAGTTTAACATCGGCCATTCCCCTGAGCGTGCTTAACATAACAACCTGCAGCCCGTCGAAAACCTGGAAAATTGCGGCGATTATCAATAATCCGGAAGCAATTTTAATTACTTCTGTATCCATTGTAAACAGAAAAGGTAAATAGTTGCGGGCCAAAATGAACACAATTCCCATGGTTGACATAAATACCAAAACAAGGTGTGTTGAGGCAAAAGCAGCCATTTTCAGCGCCTTATAATCTTTAACTCCCATTTGATGGCTTACCCTGATGGTATTTGCCTGTGAAATGCCAAGTGATATCATGTAAGTAAATGATGCCAACCCAATGGCAACCTGGTGGGCTGCCAATTGCACTTCACCCAGCCACCCCATCATTATTGCCCCAATGCTGAATGCTATGCCTTCGACAATGATTTGAAAAGCTATAGGAATCCCGATTTTTAACAACCTTATAATTTTTTGTTTGTCGAAAAGCTCTTGATGAGCCAGTACAAAATAGTTCTTAAAAACAGGGGTTTTTATAATGTAAACAAAAAACAGCAGAGGCATTGCGACCCGCGAAATTAACGTTCCTGCGCCGGCTCCGTTTAATCCCATTTCGGGGAAACCAAACTTTCCAAATATCAGCAGGTAATTAAAAACTATGTTGATTATGTTAGCTGAAATGGTAATGTGCATTGCAATTTTTGTGTTTCCTGTACCTTCGAAAAACTGCTTTAACGAAAAGAAAAGCATGAAAGGAAGATAGGACAGGCAAAGCAACAGGTAGTAGGGTTTTGCAAGTTTTACAACTTCGGGGGTTTGCCCCATATACGGAAGTAAAAAGTAAACTCCTGCCATTATCAGGTTCAGTCCAAAACCTGTGAACAGATGTGTAAAGATCCCGTTTTTCAACCATATCACAACCTCATTCAATTTTCCATTGCCAAATGAATTTCCTGCCAGCGGTGTAAGGCCGAAAGTTATCCCCATGCCGAAAAACATGCCAACCATAAAAACATTATTGGCAAACGCCGAGGCAGCCAATTCTGTGGTCCCAACATGCCCAACCATCATGTTATCGATAAGAGATACACTCACCTGCCCTATTTGTGAAATTACCACAGGCATGGCAAGATGAAGGTTTCTTTTATAAAATGGGAAATATTCTGCCAGTTTCATGGCCGCAAAGATAGGTTTTTCGCTTACAACGAAAACCAGTAACTCAGTTTAATCATTAACGCATTTTGTGCCTTAACTTTCGATATGTTTTTAAAGCTGTCAATAATGGAAGGATTATACCCATCCTCGTAACTTGAGCTTGTGTTTGTCCAAACAAAATAGAATGTTGAACCGGTTTTGTATTCCCATCTCAAAACAAAATTCGACCTGAATTCCTGAAAATTAAAATCAGGATTTTCAGTGGTGAAATCAAGCAAAACTTCACCGTTTTCATCGACTAAATTATCGCCTTCAATATACAATGGTGAATATCTTTCATTTAAAGCCGATGCCTTTGATTGATTAACTTTACGGTAATCAGTATATTTTCCAATTGATGCATACGGACTTCCGTAATATTGCAACGATAATTCGGGCGTAATAAAATATTCGGCCCTTAAGGTGGTGTAAAGAGTCTGGCGACCAATTTTCCCGACTACATATTCCCGTTTACCGTTTGCCGTTTTCTGCTTAACATACTGGTTGTTGTTTGTTTCTATGGAAAATGCACTTAATGATGATAATGAAATATTGTTACTAATCAACCAGCTTAAACTAAAATCATATTTATCGCGCCAGGTAATATTATCATCAAAACGCATGAGTTCAAGTTTGGTTGCAAGTACCAGTTTTTTACTGCTATTGGTTTGAAAAATAAAACCCGCCCTTGTATTGTTGTCAATCCTGAGCGATGGCCCGCCTCTTAACTGACGCGTGTCAAATTCGTTGATAGTTCGGGTTAACAACATACTGGCAGTCCAGTAATTTTTAAAAGTGGATTTTGCCTCGAAACTGAAACGGTCTTTCAGGTTTTCGCCGCCAAAACTCCAGTCATGTAACTGTTCCAACAGAAAATAGTACTTCAGAAAAATCCCTTTGGGCTTATTCACATTATATAATAAATGTGTTTCTTCCTTTATATAATCGGCCTGGCGCATGTAACCCACATCATTTAAATTAACGCCGGGCGATCGCCAGTCAACATTTCCCGTCAACCTGAATTTTCCGCTTCGTTTGCCACCGCTCAGCTCTCCACCCCATCCCTGTAATGAAGTAAGCTGGCTGTTATACTCCAGATGTTCTGCATCTTCCCGTTGATAAAGATGCTGCGGAGATCTTTGAAGTTTGGAAATGGCAGTTTCGCTTCCATCAATTTTCGAATAAAAACCTTTTGTATTGATGAAATATTTTCGGTTTAGCCAGTTATGTTCAAAATCTAGTCCCCCAACCAAAGATTTCTCAGGTAGAAATTCAAGTTGCTCATCTTGAATGTTTCTGATTGTTGAAGTTGCAATTCCACCAAGAGTTGTGCTGCCTTTATTAAAATCCTGCTTTAACCTGCCAATAAAATAGTTTGTAAATGGTTCAACTGCTTCTTTTGCACTTGCATCGTCCCCAGTAATCGTTGCATATTCTTTTGCAGTCATGCTGTTTACAAAACCCATTGAAAAACCCGATTTATTCT
>JBBIVS010000346.1:0-4482 GCA_037439605.1 Draconibacterium sp.
TGCAAAATTTTATCTTGAATTTACGCTCGAAGAATCGTGTGGCAAATGCAGCCCCTGCCGTATCGGAAACAAGCGGCTTCACGAAATACTCAATAAAATAACTGAAGGTAAAGGCGACGTTGAAGATATTGACAGGTTAAAGGTTTTAAGCGAGGTTATTAAAGACACCTCACTTTGCGGGCTTGGCCAGTCATCGCCAAATCCGGTACTTTCAACAATATTTAATTTTGAAGAAGAATACTTTTCACACGTTAAGGATGGCAAATGCCCCGCAGGACAATGTAAATCGCTGTTGAGATACGAAATCGTGGAAGAGTTGTGCACAGGTTGTACATTATGTTTCCGTAACTGTCCGGTTGGCGCAATTTCCGGCGAACGGCGTGTCCCGCATTACATCGACCAGTCGCTGTGCATCAAATGCGGCGTATGTTTCGAGAAATGTAAATTCAATGCAATTACCTTAACTTAACTGAAAAAAAATGGAAATTATAAATCTGACAATCGACAATAAACCAGTTGTGGTAAAAAAAGGCACTACCATATTACAGGCAGCATCCGAAATAGGAATACACATTCCTACACTTTGTTACATGAAACTTGATGACCTGAATATAGAGAATAAACCCGGTGGTTGCCGTATATGTGTGGTTGAGGTAAACGGAAGGCGAAATCTTGCACCTGCCTGTTGTACCGATGTGCATGAGGGAATGGTTGTTAATACCCATTCAATCAGGGCAATCAATGCACGGCGTACAGTTATGGAATTAATCCTTTCCGATCACCCATCGGATTGCCTTATTTGTGCTAAATCGGGTAACTGCGATTTGCAAAATATGGCACATCACCTGGGAATCCGGAAAATCCGTTACCAGGGCGAACAATCGCATTACCGCGAAGATACCTCGCCAGCAATTATTCGCGAAGTCGATAAATGTATTATGTGCCGTCGATGCGAAATGATGTGCAACGATGTGCAAACAGTGAATGTACTTTCCGCTATCAACCGCGGATTTAACTCGGTGGTTGCACCCGCTTTCGAAATGAACCTAGACCATTCGGTTTGCACTTATTGCGGGCAGTGTGTTGCAGTTTGTCCGACAGGTGCTTTAACCGAAGTTGACGACACGGGAAAGGTTGTCCGCGTACTTTCTGATCCGACTAAAACTGTAATTGTTCAAACAGCGCCTGCAGTGCGTGCAGCTTTAGGTGAGGAATTTGATATGGAAGCAGGTACTTTGGTAACCGGAAAACTGGTAGCTGCATTGCGCCGCTTAGGTTTCGATTATGTTTTTGATACCGATTTTGCTGCCGACCTAACCATTATGGAGGAAGGGACAGAACTTCTGAATCGTCTGGGAAAATACCTTGCAGGCGATAAAAATGTAAAACTGCCAATATTAACTTCTTGCTGTCCGGCATGGGTGAAATTTTTCGAGCACCAGTTTCCTGATTTGATGGATATTCCTTCAACAGCGCGCTCCCCGCAACAAATGTTTGGCTCCATTGCCAAAACTTATTTTGCCGATAAGCTGGGCATCAAACGCGAAGATTTAGTCGTGGTTTCGATTATGCCCTGTGTGGCAAAGAAGTACGAATGTGGCCGCGATGAGTTTAAGGTAAATAAAAACCCTGATGTTGATTATGCAATCACAACCCGCGAACTGGCTGCTTTAATTAAAATTTCGAATATCAATTTCAAAACATTGCCAAACGAGGAATTTGATAATCCAATGGGCGAATCAACTGGTGCGGGTGTTATTTTTGGCACAACAGGCGGAGTAATTGAGGCGGCGGTCAGAACTGCTTACGAATTGCACACCAAAAAGCAACTTCCACGGCTTGATTTTGACGAACTCCGCGGAATGGAAGGGATTCGGAAAGCAACTATCGATTTTGGAGGGATTCCAATTCATATTGGAATTGCTCACGGACTTGGGAATGCCCGAAAACTACTTGAAGAAATTCAGGCCGGAACGAGCGAATTTCATGCCATCGAAATTATGAGTTGCCCGGGTGGTTGCATTGGTGGCGGCGGTCAGCCTTATCACCATGGAAATGCTGAAATACTTAAAAAACGCCAGAAAGCAATTTACCAGGAAGACAGTAAAAAGGCAATTCGGAAATCACACGAAAATCCCTATATCATTAAGTTGTATGATGAGTTTCTTGGAAATCCATTGAGCGAGAAAGCACACCATCTGCTGCACACAGCTTATTTCGACAGGACGGAATAAAAAATGCGTGAATGCTTGAATGACAGAATGCATGAATGATTGACAACAAATAAAACCATTTAAGATGCCAAAAATTAAACTATCCGACAATACGGTTAATATTATAAAAGAAATTTGTGCTGAGTTTGAAAACAAAGAAAGTGAATTAATAAATGTTTTGCACAAAGTACAGGGAAAGTTGGGATATCTTCCTGCTGAAGTTCAGGAAGTTGTTGCCAGGGAACTAAAATCATCGGTTGCCCGTGTTTATGGTGTGGTAACTTTTTACAGTTATTTCACCATGATTCCAAAAGGCGAATTCCCTATTTCAATTTGCATGGGTACTGCCTGTTATGTGCGCGGCGCAGAGCAGGTTTTGAGCGAATTTAAACGTCAATTGAAAGTGGAAGTTGGTGAATCGACTCCTGACGGAAAATTTTCACTGAACTGTTTGCGGTGTGTTGGCGCATGTGGCCTCGCGCCAGTGGTGACCATTGGAGAAAAAGTATTCGGGAGGGTGGCGCCCACTCAGGTAAAGGATATCATTGCTGAATTCCGGCAGGGATGTGCTGCCGATAACGCCAAATCAGCATAATATAATCTATTCCTTTTCTTCAGGTTATATATTCCCCCGTTTGACTTATTGAAAAATCTCAATAAGTGATTAATACCTGTCAATATATTATTAATCTTTAGAGCTGGTTAAGTAAAACTGTCAAAATAATATCTTCAAAACTAAGGTTAAATCCGATAATTAAGCTCCGAGATTTTAGGATGATATGTAATTCTTTTTTTGTTAATATCTTCTTTGTTGATTTTAATAACATTGGTGTAATCTTGAAGATTTAAACGGTCAATAACTGTAAGCCAGGTTTTTGTTGATTTTTGTTCGATGGCAGTTTTGACCGTTTCGTAATCAGTAAAAACAACTCCTTCCATCGCGTTGTGAACATGGCTGAACAGATGGTATTCAAACGCCTGCAGTTATTTTTGTGCCAAACCTGCGGAAGCTAACTGAACAGGCAGTTGAACTGAACCCAAAGTCGAAACAGGTTATTTTTGAGTACATCGATAACAGCATTGCCGGACGGCTGATTATTGAACCGGCAGGTAAAACTACACAGCGAACCCTGCATTTTACATTTTTACCCTGAAGAAATGAAATTTACAATTCGGTAACGAATTTTTTTAACCACAATTTCAATGCATCGCCAATTTCCGGGTCATTCAAACCAAATTCAACGTTTGTTTTTATGAAACCCATTTTATCGCCAATATCATAGCGCTTTCCTGTAAATTTCATTCCATACATCGGATGGTTTTTTACCATCAGCCGCATGGCATCTGTTAACTGAATTTCATTGTTTTTTCCCACAGGGATATTTTCAAGATAATCAAATATTTCAGGTGTAAACAAATATCGGCTTGCTACTGCCAGATTCGAGGGCGCTTCTTCAGGGGATGGTTTTTCAATCCAGTCATTGGCTTTATAAACCCTTTCCGAAACCTGATTGCCATCTATTATTCCATATCGGCTAACTAATTCGGGTTTTACTTCTTCCAAAGCAATTACCGAACCTTTTGTTTGGTTGTAAACATCAATCAGTTGTTTGGTGACCGGCCCGTTGGTGCTTTGAACCAACGTGTCGCCCAGCAGAATAACAAACGGTTCGTTGTTTACGTGGTATTTAGCGTGTAAAATGGCATCGCCCAAACCGTTCATTTCTTTTTGCCAGATGAAATGAATTTAAGCATTCCATTTTTTAATGGCCTCCAGATTCATGTCATTTTCAATATTTTTTGCCTGCGGTGTGTAAACAAAATCGAGCTCTTTGCTGTAATGCTCATTAATTTTTCCGCGCACCATTTTTAACATGGCGTTCAGCATTTTATTGTCGGCAGTAAAAGCAGCCGGTAAAACTGCAATTGTGTCTGGCAGCCAACGTTCTGGGAATAATCCTTCGTGTTTACCACCTTTCTTAAACTGGTTGATGTCGGCTTGAATCATTTTTAATGCTTCTTTGTTTCCTTCAACAGAACCTTTTTCAATGCCGCGATTTTTTAATTCCCGGTTAATGGCTTCCATATCGGGAACAATCATACCCACCGTGTAAGGATTCTGGTTATTGTGCAGCATCACCTGCTGAATGTGCGGTGAGTGAATTAAAATAGCATCTTCAATACCTTCGGGACTGTATTTTTCACCATCGTTGCCAATCAAAAGACTTTTAAAACGGCCCAAAACATATAAAAATCCATCCTTGTCAAC
>JBBIVS010000347.1:0-2168 GCA_037439605.1 Draconibacterium sp.
AGTTCCTTCGGGAAGCCACTGTTCTGGCTTCTGGTCAATCAGGTCGGCCATTCCTCGAATTACGGTCAATGGAGTGCGGAATTCGTGGGTAATGTTGGTAAACAGCCGGGTTTTTGCTTCATTCAGTTCTCTTTGCTTTGTGGCTTCCATTTCTTCCAGCTCCTGCTGCTTTTTCATAAATGAAACGACAAAATACAATGCAAGCGCCGACATGAAAATGATGACAATAACTACAAAGATCATTTTAATTTGATAATCTATCAATTGATAATCAGGAACTTTCAATGAAGGGCCTAAACTTGCCACAACGATTGTTAAAACTGAATACAAACCAAAAAGACTTTTTGTAAACCAAATAATCCGGAGAGGAATTGTGAGAAAAACATAAGCAAGCGCGACAAACATCATTGCGAATTCGATGCCGATTCCTCCCAGTTTTAAAATAAAATAGAAAGTTACTATTACTCTGAGAGTTATAAAAATCGCATTATAGATTACGAAATACTTTTTCAGATATGGCATTATTATAATTGCTACCAGCAAATCAATTGCCATATATGCATTGTAATACAAATTATAAGCATTTTGCTGCCGTGTAACCAGGAATAATGCAACAAATGGCAGAATAAAAAGAAAACCGATAAAGCAGGCCAGCCACATCGTTTTTCGCATATTAAGCGTTTTTTCATCACAACCCGGGTAACTGAGTAATTTGTCAATTCTTTGGCTGATTTTGGTTTTTAGTGTTTTTCTCATGATGCTTAGATTTTTAAAGATTGCAGGTCAATAACAACTAAAATGAGAAGTATGAAAGTTAACACAAAAAAATCAGAAATGCAATATGCTAACAATTTAAATTGTTGATGATTAGGTTTTTAAAATGAGAAGGTTAATAAGAGAATTGATAAAATTCTCAGACTTTAATCACTTTAACCGTCTCACCACGTTTTAGGAACGAAGGGGGCAAGCTATTTGATGATTGACTCGACAATATTTTTAATGAAAACTGAATTTCTGATTGACAAATTTCTGGTTACAAACTGCAGATTTAGACTGAACTTAAGCCCTGCCAGGCAGACAAGGAGGTCTGTTTCCAGTAACTTAACGACATTGACAGATAACACTGAAACTTACTTTTCACAAAACTCAATCGGCAACCCATCCGGGTCGGCAATAAAAGTAAAACGTTTTCCGTTGATTTCGTCAATCCGCTCCGGCTCAACTTTAATGTTCTGTTTTTCAAGATAAACAATTACTTCATCCAGGTTATCAACCTCAAAAGCGAGGTGCCGCAACCCGGCAGCTTCGGGGCGTGTTGGCCTGTTTGGAGGATTTGGAAATGAAAACAACTCGATTATATAATCACCTTTCAATGCCAAATCAAGTTTGTATGATAGTCTTTCCTTTCGGTAAGTCTCACATATAATTGTTAATCCTAAAATTTCAGTATAAAACTTTTTTGACACTTCATAATCAGAACAGATGATTGCTATGTGGTGGACTTTGTTAATCATCAATCAAACTTATTATTTGTATTTGGTTACCCGTTCATCGGAAATTACGCCACTCCAGTTCAAACCGAAGGCAAAATCGTAAGTATTCCCTTCTGAGTCGGTAAAACAATCCATGTCGCGCGGCACATCTTCCAACTGTTCGTCAACGGTTTTCATACTGGCTGGCATCTGGAATGGCAGCAACCCCGAAGGTTCAAATCCACCGGTAAGAATTTCCATAATGACCTGGTCCTGCACTCCAAAATGCACAAGAATGGCATCGGTTGAAGGTTCAAGTTCGGCAAAAACCATCGGATTAGCTATTTCAATAATCGTAATTACCGGTTTTCCTCCCATTTGTTTTTTGGAATCTGTAACTGCTTTCAGATCGGCAATGTTGGCAGTAACCCCCGTTTTTCCTTTGTACGACCGGTTGGTGAAATTTTCGAACGGACTGCCGCCTCCAATACTTGTTTCGCGTGCAAATTCGGATTTGTAAGAGTTATATTGCAGATTGATTGGCACATAGCCACTGCCATTTTTCGCAACATCTTCAACCGAGTACCCGGTGCCGCCTTTCGGACTTTCGATAAACACCAGCGCCAAATCGGCCTGTTCAGGGTTTTCCACCAGTTCAAAATATTTATTCACCACTTCGGGGTTGACAGCATCTTT
>JBBIVS010000347.1:2188-4455 GCA_037439605.1 Draconibacterium sp.
GTCCAAACCAGTTGCGGCCTGCCGGCGTGTATTTTTTCGGAACAAACACTTTTAACCGTTTTTCCAGCGGCAATGTTTTCGTTTTGTTTTTCAGCATTACCACCGATTTTAATTGTGCATCGAAACCGGCTTTCATAAATTCCGGATTTCCAACAGTTTTTTCGGTTTCAGCCACATCGAGATAGGGGTTTTCAAACAATCCCACCCTGAAAATATTTCGCAGTAAACGCACGGCAGATTGCTCAAACCGTTTGCGCATAAATTCTTCGCCATGTTCTGCAACCCCCATTTGATAAGCTTCGAGTACCGGGGCCATCTGGTTGTTTCCGCCAAACTGGTCCATACCGGCCATAATTGCTTTGTAATGGCGCTCCGCTACGCTTAAAGTTTCCACTCCCCAGCATTTGCCCCTGAACTCGTACAAATTGGGCGCATCGGCTGTAATCATCCAGTCGGTGCAAAGCACGCCGTCATAACCATATTTGCCACGCAACAAATCGTTAATAATATATTTGCTGAACCCGTTGCCCACGTTTTCGCCATAAACTGTGTCGATATTGAATGAAATGGTGTAGTAAGGCATTACTGCCGAAGCCGTTTTTGTGGGGCCATCAAGTTTAAAAGCGCCATCAATAAATGGTTTCAGGTGGTCTTCTAAACGGTTTCCGGGGTAAACTGCATAAGCGCCGTAGCCAAAATGGCCGTCGCGTCCGCCTTCTTCAGGTCCGCCGCCCGGCCAGTGTTTTACCATGGCATTCACGCTGTGGTAACCCCAGCCATCGTTTATTTCTTTGTCACCCTTTGATGTTTGAAATCCATCGACATAGGCACGCGCCATGTCGGCTGCCAAATTGGGGTCTTCGCCCATGGTTCCTTCGAAACGGCTCCATCGGGGTTCGGACGCCAAATCAATTTGTGGCGACAACGCTGTGGCAATACCCAATGCCCGGTATTCCTTCGAAGCAATTTCACCAAATTGTTTCATTACCGCTGGATCGAAATTGGCTGCCAGTCCAAGTGTTCCGGGCCACATCGAAATTTTTCCACCGGCCCCTGCATTGTATTCGGCATACGAATCGCTGCCGTGGCGTGGATCGGAACTTGTGTTCCCCGGGATTCCCAACCCGAGGCTTTCTGCCAGCGCCTGCATGTTGTTGTTCCATTGGGCTGCAACCGCCGGGCTTTCCACTGAGGTTATCAAAACATGCCGTAGATTGTCGTCTGTAAGAAATTTTATTTGCTGATCGGTGAGATCGCTGGTTTTGGCGCCGCTTTCGGCAAAAGGTTTTCCATTGTATGTGGCGCCGCCAAAAGGTCCACGACCACCTGCCGGTATCGATTGGTGGCCGCTGTACAACATCAAACCGGAAATTTGTTCCACTGTCATTTGTGCTGCGAGGTCTTTGGCGCGTTCATCAACAGGCTGGCGCCAGTCTTCGTAGATATCGAGTTCTCCGTTTTTATTCAAATCCTTAAAAACAAAACCGTTTTTGGCAATGAGTGTGATGCCTGATTTTGACGAGTATCCGAGTGTTTTTCCGCCCTTATTGATTAAAAGATTGAAATCGCCTTTGTTTTCTTCTTTCCATTTATGGCCACAGCTTTGGATAAAGAAAAGCACTGAAGTAAAACCGATAGTTAATAAAATGGTTTTTGCCTGTTGATTTTTCATTTTGATGTTTTTTAAAAGATTTAGAATCAGAAAAACTACAGTTATTTTTAATTGTGTTAATTTGACACAATATTAGTTTTTTAAATACTGAAATCAAAAAAAAGGATAAAAGTTTTTGGTTTATTTGTAATGGATTTATTTCAAATAAAAGAAGAAAATAAACATGGGTTTTAATGCTAAAGAATATCTTGAATCGGTTTCGCTCGACTGTGTGATTTTCGGTTTTCACAACAACCAGTTAAAGGTTTTGTTGTTGGAAATGAAATACACGCACGAGTGGTCGTTACCCGGTGGCTTCGTAAAACTAGACGAATCGGTGGAGGAAGCCGCAGCAAGGGTTTTGCGCGAGCGTACAAGCCTGAACGACATTTTTATGAAACAATTCAGGGTTTTCAGCGCTCCCGACCGATCGAAAAAAAATCCGGCGCTGAAAGATTTGATTGAATCGGGCGAGCAACCCGATTTGGAGTGGTTTGACAAACGATTTATTTCGGTGGGAATGTACGCGCTTGTCGATTTTTCAAGGGTTGTTCCGGTGCCTGATAATTTTTCGGAGGAAGCCGTTTGGAAAAGCCTCGACAAAATCGTGAACCTG
>JBBIVS010000348.1:0-4451 GCA_037439605.1 Draconibacterium sp.
TTTTTTATCATGATAAATGGTTTTTAGATTTTAGTTGTTTCGGTTTCAAAACTAATAAAAAAGGTTTCACTTTTCAACAACTTCGAAATTCAAAGATTCTTTATCCGCCGTTGCTTAGTTTTGGTTGAGTGTTTTATAGTAAGATGATTTTGAACAAATGCAACAACTGCCGCCGGCTTTTTTCGGGAGTTAGTCATCCGATGACTCGGAGTCATCGGATGACTTGGGAAGACACTATGAAGTTCAAAAAATTTGACAGGTTGAATGTATTGAAGACTTGTCTGCGTACGACCCCGATGATAATCCGGGCTGACAACGTCAAAATTTTCTAACTCAACAAAACTGATTCTTTCTCTGAATTCTCATTGAATTCAATTGTATTGTTTATAAATTGTACCCGATTTATTTTATGAAACGAACAGCCAATTATTCCATTAAAACCATTTAAGATGAAACGATTAACATTCATCCTGACTTTTTTATTTTTAGGTTGCGCCTTGATTTTTGCCCAACCGGTATTAAAAGATTACCCCGTTCGTCCCGTGCCGTTTACTTCGGTGAAACTGACTGACAATTTCTGGGCGCCTCGCGTAAAACTTAACCACGAAGTAACCATTCCAATTGCATTAAAACATTGTTATTCAACCGGCAGGGTCGATAACTTTTTATTTGCCGCCCATATTAAACAGGGAGAGTTTTGTACTGAATATCCTTTCGACGACACCGATATTTACAAAATCATCGAAGGTGCAAGTTACTCGCTGCAAACCATTCCCGACCCAAAACTGGATGCACAACTCGACACACTGATTGAATACATCGGTAAGGCACAGGAACCCGACGGCTACCTTTACACCAACCGGACAATCAATCCTGAAAAAACCCACCCCTGGGCGGGAAAAGAACGTTGGGAAATGGAATCGGATTTAAGTCACGAACTGTACAACAGCGGCCACCTTTTTGAAGCCGCGGTTGCCCATTTTCAGGCTACCGGAAAACGCTCACTCATTGACATCGCCATAAAAAATGCCGATTTGCTGGTTGAAACTTTTGGCCCGGGAAAACTGTTGCGCTCGCCCGGTCACCAGGTGGTTGAAATGGGACTGGTAAAAATGTACCGCGTAACCGGGAAAAAGGAATACCTCGATTTGGCCAAATTTTTCATCGACAGCCGCGGACAGAATTCGCCATACGCGCGTGGAGAATATTCACAGGACCACCTGCCGGTAACCGAGCAAACTGAAGCAGTTGGCCACGCAGTGCGGGCAACTTATCTATATTCAGGTATGGCCGATGTGGCGGCAATTACCGGAGACAAGGCATATTTGAATGCCCTTGATAAAATATGGAATAACATTGTAACCACCAAATTATACATTACAGGCGGAATAGGCGCCACTGCCGGCCACGAAGGTTTCGGGCCTGAATATGAACTTCCAAATATGTCGGCTTATAACGAAACCTGTGCATCAATCGGAAGCATTTACTGGAATTACAGGATGTTCCTGCTGAACGGCGATTCAAAATATTTTGATATTCTGGAACAAACGCTTTACAACGGAATGATTGACGGAGTTTCACTCACCGGCGACCGGTTTTTCTACCCGAACCCGCTCGAATCGATGGGACAGCACTCCCGAAGCGAGTGGTTTGGCTGTGCCTGCTGCCCCAGCAATGTTTGCCGGTTTATTCCTTCGGTGCCGGGATATATTTACGGACAAACCGACGACCGGATTTATGTGAATTTATACATCCAGAATTCGGTTTCGCTGGAAATGAAAGGCAAAAAAGTTGAACTGGAACAAGTTACTGGCTACCCGTGGAATGGCGAAGTGAAAGTGAAAGTGAATTCGGCCCCTGGAGAATTGTTTGAAATTGCACTCCGCATCCCGTCGTGGGCACAAAATGAAGTGTTACCCGGAAATCTTTATGCTTTTTCTGGTGGCAAAATTCCGGCATTCGATGTTAAAATAAATGGTAAATACGAGGCTTTTCAAATTGAAAAAGGTTATGCAATCCTGAAAAAAGAATGGGAAAAAGGCGATGAAATTCAAATCAGCCTCCCGATGGAACCCCGACGTGTAAAAGCCGACAAACGGGTAACGGACAATACGGGAAAAGTGGCGCTGATGCGCGGCCCGATGATTTACTGTGTGGAATGGCCCGACTATGAAAACAAGCATGTGCTGAATCTTGTATTACCCAATGAAGCGGAACTGAAATCCACTTTTAAACCGGATTTTCTGGGGGGTGTTGCCGTTATTGAAGGAAAAGGCAGCAGCATTAAAAAAACCAAAGACGGGAAATTAGTTGATTCGCCTGTTAACATCACCGCAATTCCTTATTTTAACTGGGCCAATCGCGGTTCAGGTGAAATGGCAGTTTGGTTGCCAACTGCAAAAGAATACACAAAACCGCTGGCGCCGCCAACGATAGCTTCCGAAAGCAGTATTTCAGCATCTGCCGATAAAAAATCGATCGTTGCATTAAACGACGGAATGCTGCCCAAAAACTCTAACGACCATTCGATAACTTATTACCACTGGTGGCCCGAAAAAAATTCAACTCAGTGGATTCAGTATGAATTTGCAAAACCCACCGAAATTTCAATAACAAAAGTATATTGGTTTGACGATGGCCCTGACGGTGGCTGCCGCATTCCGGCTGGTTGGAAAGTGCTGTACAAGAGCGGTTTCGGCGACTGGAAAGAAGTGGAAACTGAAGGAAGTTACCCGATTATAAAAGACAAACTCAATACACTTCATTTCAAAAAAATAACTACTGCAGCGGTTAAAATGGAAATTCAACTTCCTAAAGATAATTCAAGCGGCATTTATGAGTGGATTGTGGAATAGAATTTTTATTCTTTCACTATTTTTTTAACTACAGCACGATTACCATCCTTGATTCTGACCAGGTAGGTCCCGTTTTTATATTTGGTCATGTCAATCCGGGTGGTGCTGTTATTTTTAAAAACGATGGTACCGGCAAAATTTAAAATTTCGATTTCGGTAATATTCGCCCCTCTGATAAAAAAAATATCTTTTGCGGGATTTGGGAAAATCTGAATATTGTTTTCAAGTTCAGTTTCGTTAAGGGCGGTTATACCCGATGCCACCCATTCGATATTAACCGATGAAAAGCCATTCATATTTGCCGGGGTTATTTTGTTGGTAGCCCCTTTAGTAAAAGCAAATTTTGCATAATTTCCCTGGGCATGTTTGTCGGTCAGTTCCATGCAAACATAATATGTACCGTTGGCAACCTGGTTTTTATTGAAATCAGTTCCGTTCCAGGTGCAAGTACGGGTGCCATGACCGGCAAGTGTCGCTCCGGTAATTGCATCAACGCGGTTGTACATTGACCCTTTTACAGTTGTGATTGCTTTCCAGGTATAAAGGTATTCAATTCGTCTGTCGGCATTGGCAAGAAGGGTTTTGACGAAATTCCCGGAAGCGTCTTCAATCCAGATTGCGAGGATATTTCGCGGGGCATAATTTCCCCCAGCCGACGATGTTTCTACCGAAACATTCAAAGTCCCGGTGGTTTGAGCAGAAAGCTGAACCCCGGCAAAAATCAGGATAATTACAAAAACAAAAAGTCTCATTTAAAATATTTTTTCACAAGGATAATAAAAAATCCTGTCAACTTGCTTAAAATCAACTTTTAAAATCTTATTCTACCCGACCTTTAGTTTGAAAAATAAATATAAAACTCCTCATCACTTCGCTGGTCAATCCAGTGTTTTAAACCCAGACTTGTGGCTTTATCAATTAGCGGCGCTGTTAAAAATGGCGCAATTAACTGATAAATTTTCCCTGTTTCCAAATGGTTTAAATCGGCCAGAACCTGGTTTACCGGGTGTTCTCCCTTGGCAAACATTTCGGAGGCATTAAATCGTTGGGCAATTTTTTCTTCTGAAAACCATTCAGGTTGCCGGTAATTGTATTGTGTACCTGTTTCACCAGACAGAATTTCCTGTCCCACTTCTTTGCGCAACCGGTTAATGAGTTCTTCGGTTTTTACACCACCAATTGAAGCGGCCTGCTGGAGTGTTGCAATTTTGGCAACTGTTCTTCTTAAAACCGGATTTTTTAGATTTTTAAATGCCGGGGCATATTGAATTAAAACATCCTCGAGTTGCGGATAGTTTTCAATGAGTTCGAGCACTTTGGTTTTTGGGGTGATAATTAAATTTTGTTTCTGTTCCATACTATTTATTTTTTGCCACTAAGACACAAGGACACGAGTAGTACACAAAGAATTTTTAGTGTTTCTTGGTGTCTTCGTGCCTTTGTGGCATTTTTTGAATTTCTATTTATACGACAATATTCTTTGTTCGCCTTCCAACTCGCGGTAACCGGTTAAATCCTTCGAAACTTCAAGTGTTCCGAGATATTCTCCGGCATCGTTTCTCAAAGCAAAATATTCGATGTGGATCATTTTCCCTT
>JBBIVS010000349.1:0-4439 GCA_037439605.1 Draconibacterium sp.
TCGGGCGCCGCCAGTGGTTGTTGAAACTGAGAACTGTGTAGCTTAGCCTCCATTTAATCAGCGGCGAGTGGGTACGCTGGTGCAGTTTCATGGTGATATCCCAAAGATTAAAACCTTTTTTCTGCATTTTCAGCGCCGACAATACCACAACCGAAAAACCCGAAAATCCCCAACCGCTGGCATCGGTAAACCCGTTCCTGATATACGATTCAATTATTTTGAAAATCACAAGCATCATTAAATTCTGATCCTGCTGGTAGGCGCTTGTTGCAAGGTCGATTAGAAATTTATTGAGTGCAATGATTTCTTCGTCGTTACAATCTTTTAAACTGAAAAGGGTTTCAGGGTTTTTGTATTTTGTTGAAAACAGAAACAGGTATTTGGCCAATGCAAACATGGTTGCAACCTGAATTGCCTTTTTATTGTTCGGAAAGTGAATGTTGTACAGCCTCGCGGCTTCGAGCCCCAGCCGCAGCGATTCGCTTGTGTTCCCGATTTTCAGGTAGAGCGATGAATGAATGTAGTAAACTTTCAATTTTTCGAACCGGGTTTTGGCGTAACCCAGTATTTCTTTAAACCAGCGTTCAGCATTTTCGGGGTTATTATTCAAATATTCACATTCACCCAATTCAGTTAAAACATCGTAAGTAAGCCCGTAATTTTCAGCCCAGCAGTTATTGCCGATTAAGTTTCTGGACATTTCCAAAAAGTTCACTCCCAAACCGTATGAGGTTGAATCTTTTGCTTTTTTCCCTGCCATTAAACAAAGTTCAGCAATTCTGATTTTTTCTTCCCGGTTTTCAATCAGATGCGAACTGTAAACAAAGTGGTTCAGCAATTCAAAAATATCATCGTTCAGTTGTTGTTCATTTTTGTTTTTTAAAAGTACCCGGCCAATCTTCAGGTGCATCAAAGCAAGTTCCCTTTCATCAATTAAATTGTAGGCCGCCTGCTGAACTTTGTCATGGGTAAAAGTAAATTGCACAGTTTCCTCTGTAAATTGCTGTTGCAACCCGTATTCCGGGTTAATTGAGCTTAAGGTGAGCGCCCTGTAACTTTTATCGATAGAAATTAAGTACCCTTCTTTAACCGCGGGCTTCAGCTCGCTGTAAACACTTGATGGTGATGTTCCGGTAATATCCGAAAGGTCGTCGAGGTTAAATGTGTTTCCCAAAACCGCGGCATATTTTAAAACTTCACGTGTCTTATCGGGCAGGTCAACCAAACCCTCGGTCATCAGGTCGATTACATTGTCGGTATATCCCAGGTTATCAATTTCGTTTTTGTCCCAAGTCCAATCTTTTGCCTTGTTGTACCTCACCAATTTTCTGTCGTAAAGCGATTTCAGAAAGCTGTGGATAAAAAACGGGTTTCCCTTTGTTTTACTGAAAACATGGCGTCCCAGTTCGTTAGCTTCATTGTCATTCATTCCAAACGAATCGGCAGTAATCTGCACCGTTGTTTCGCGGTTTAAAGGCTGAAGGTGAATGGTTTTTACAAGACCTTTCGACTCGTTGATTTGTTTCAGGGTGAGTAACAACGGATGGCCTTTTTCAACCTCGTTGTCGCGGTACGAACCTATTATCAGTATCCTTTCTTCGCGTGGATTTTCAAGAATCCGTTTTACCAGGTTTAACGATGGAAGGTCGGCCCATTGCAGGTCGTCCAGAAAAATTACCAGCGGGCTTTCGGTGGCGCTGAAGGCATAAATAAAATCAATCAAAACCATGTTAAACCTTGTTTCCTGCTCGGCAGGCTGCAGTTTTGGCACCGGTGGCTGGTTCTCAACAATCCTGGCAAGCTGGGGAATCACATCGGTTATCAGCCGGGCATTGTCGCCCAAAGCGTGCGAAATGCGCTGCTTCCATTCGCTGATTTTATTTTCGGGTTCCGGAAGCAAGTTTTTAATAAACTCTTTAATGGCCTCAATAAATGCGTAGTAAGGGATATCTTTTTTAAACTGATCGAATTTGCCACTGACAAAGGTGCCCTTGTTTTGGATGATTGGAAATTTAATATGCCTGATAAGCGCCGATTTGCCAACCCCTGAATAACCGGCCACCAGTACCAGCATCGACTTTAGCTCGTTCAGGTTTTTGAAATAACCCAGCGGTTCGCCGATTTCGTTTTCGCGGCCATACAATTTCTGACTTTGTTTGTATTGCCCGGTAATGTCATTTAGTCCGGCTTTAAAATGAGTGAGTGGTATTTTTGAATCGAAATGATTTTTAATGATTTCCAAATCGGCTTTTAGCCCGGTTGCACTATGATACCTGTCATCGGGATTTTTCTCCAGCAGTTTCAAGACAACCTGTTCAATACCAGCGGGTAAATCGGATAGCACCTTGCTCAGCGGAACTGGTTTTCGTGACAAATGAAAATGGATAATTTCAAGCGGATCGACAGAATCGAAAGGCGGTTTGCCGGCAAGCAATTCGTACAGCAAAACTCCCAGCGAGTAAAAATCGGAGCTGTGAGTAACCGAATAGGCAGTTCGACCGGTTTGTTCAGGCGAAATGTAAACCAGTGTGCCTTCAATCTTGTCAACATTCAGTATTTCGCTGGTTTCCGACTGCAGGTTCGATGAAATGCCAAAATCGATTAATTTCAACTTTCCATCTGATGTAATAATGATGTTGCCCGGGTTAATGTCTTTATGAATAATACCTTTTTCGTGAATACAAGAAAGCACATCGGCAAGCCTGATGGCCAAATCAAGAATTTCGGAATATGAAAGTTTCTGCTGAAATATTTGTTTCCGTAAATCGATCCCATCAATAAATTCCTGAACAATGGCAACAGTTTTATCGTTGAACAAAAAATCATAAACCTTAGGTATCCCTTCATGGTCAAGGTCTTTCAGAATATCATATTCATGTCCTAATTTCGATGCTTCAAGAAATTCCTTGTTAATTAACCCCGATTGTTTAATCACCACTTTTTTGTCGTCCGAAATCCGGCTGGCCAGGATGATTTCGTTACGCTCATTCTTAACCAGCGTTTGTAAAACCAGGTAATCACTAAAAAGTATTTTTTTTTCAGAAGTATTCATAAATCATTTTTTTAACGAAAGCAAACCGTAATGCCATAAATTATTTTCGAGGGCTTCAAATTGTTTTATCGAACCAAACTGGTTTCCGTGGTTAACTTTGTTTCTGATGCCAATCGTTTTCAGGAATATGCCCAGCCGCCACAACCGGGTTGAAATTGAATGAAGCCTGTGCAGTGAAGGCCTGGTAAAACGGGTGATATCTTCAATTCTGAAATCGGTGAAACCACACTTTAGGGCGTTGCTGCGGTGTTCTTCAACCGTGTCGATGTCTTTTATCGACCAGCCATTCAGCCAGTCGTGCAAGAGCTTTTCTCCTTCAGGTGTTAAAGGCCTTTCGTTTCTGAAATAGTCAGCAATAATCAGTCGTCCGCCGGGTTTCAGCAACCGGTAAGCCTCCTTGTAAAAGTTGATTTTTTCCTGCGCGTGGCACATGCTTTCGCAAGCCCAAATCAGGGTAAACGACTCATTTTCAAAATGGGTGCGAGTGTAATCTTGCTCATAGAACGATACACGGTTGCCCACTTTGCATTCGCGGGCATGTTTTTCGGCCTTTTTTACCTGATGCGGAACCAACGTAATTCCGGTAACCTTCACATTGTAGTTTTCTGCAAGCCAAACAGTGCTTCCACCCTGGCCGCAACCGGCGTCGAGAATAACGTCGCCATTTTTTACACCGCTTTTCCGGGCCATAACTTTGTTCAGGTTGATCAATGCATCGAGGTGTGTTTTTACTTCATGATCGTAATACCCAAAATGCACCGACCTGTTTTTTTTGCCGAACCATAAGATTTTGTAATCCAGCCGGGTGGCATCGTAATAACTAACTATAGATTTTTTATATTCCAAATCCATAAAATGACATTCTCAGTTTATCGACCAGTTTTCTTTGAGGTTTTTGGGAATCCGAAATCCCGATTGTTTTCCGGGTCTGAAATGAAGCGATAAAATTGCAACCATAACGGGGCCCAATGCTTTCATGGTATCGAGCATCAGTTTTTCATCCATTTCATCCACAATATCTTCGGCTTTTCCCAAAAGCAGCATATTTTTTATCGCTCCCAAATGTGACTCAAAAAGATGTATTTCCTTTTGCGGGCGCCCAAGTAACTTATTTATCCATGCTATAATTCGCGCTATAAAACCCTCAATCCGTTTTATTCTTCTGTATTCAGGTTTTTTATCGAGTACCGTAACCAAATAATCTTTAATGTGCAGGTGAAAATGTGAGCGTAAAAGTTTTTCATGCTTTTCCTTTTCTTCAGCGGTATCGAACTTTATAAACAGTTCAGGGTATTCACTTTCGTAAGTGGGAGCCAACATGCGTTCGAAACAGTCGGGGAACTGCTCGTCGGCCGACGCCATCAGGCGCGCCCGGACGCGTTCGCGG
>JBBIVS010000350.1:0-516 GCA_037439605.1 Draconibacterium sp.
TGCCGGTATGTTATATTCTCCTTCAAACCTGGGCTGGAAAAGGTATTCAATGGTTTTTGTCCCCGAAACCCCGTTGCCCGTTACAGAAACGTTGTCGGTGGTTTTCGGATCGTAAATTTCAAAATCCGAAGGCAATTGAAGTTTTGGCGTATTTACCAACCTGATATTTCCCGAACCACTGATGGTGACTTTTAATGTTACTGCATCGTTGGTTGTTACATCCTGAGTGCTGATTGCCGATGCGATACTGAAATTACCCACACCTCCCAGGAAATTGGGTGGCGCCTGCGGTAAATCCCTAACATTTACTGTTACAGGTTTACTCGAAAGGGTTGTTTTAACAGTTCTGAAACTGTTAAAGAAATCATCGAAGAAACTGCGTTGCTTTACCTGTTGTTGTACCAATAATCCCATATTAAAAGGCGCAATGGTTAATTTGCCTACCTGCTGCGGGAAAAGTATGGTTTTCTTTAGTACGCCAACCTGGTATATTTTATTGTCATATACTTCGCGTGT
>JBBIVS010000350.1:541-4426 GCA_037439605.1 Draconibacterium sp.
GTGTGTAAAAACCTTCGTAGGTTGGCAGGTTTACCTCGTCGAAACCGGCAATTGGGATATTCGGGTTAACGTAAAGTTTTACCGTGGCAACAATTTGTTCGCCTTTATAAACATTTTGTTTGTTCAATTCAACGCGAACAAAAAGGTTGTCGCTTCCAAGTTCAACATTCTGGGGGTTGCCTTGTGATTGATCTGTTCCGCCGCCAGCCTGTGGTTGGGCGGGTTGCGACTGAGTTTTTACTACCTGGATTTTTAGGGTGTTCGATTCAAAAATTTTCCCGTCAACCTCAATTGACGCCGGACGAAGTTCAAAAGTTCCTTCCTGTTTAGGCCGCAAAATATAGGTGTAACCATAAGTTGTTTCCTGCGTGGTTTGCCCGTTAATACTCGTAATACTGGTTGACTGACTTGTACTTGGCCCCATTAAAATATCGAAACTGTTTTCAATCCCCGGTGGTAATTTAAGATTTGTGCCTTTTTCATTCAATGTAAAACTCAATCTGAATTGTTTTCCCATTTCAACGGCGTTGGGTGCGCTCATGGTAAAACGGGTTTGCTCGGCCTGCCCCGCAATGGTGACCGATAACAAAACAAAGAATATGAACAGTTTGCGAATCATATTTTTAATTGATGCAAAAATATCCTTTTTATTCAAACCATTTAACTTTAAACTCTTAACTCTAAACTCTAAACTCTGAACCCTAAACTCTAAACTCTGAACTTATTTACCACTCCTTTTCCGTTCTTGCCCTTTTTGCCTGCACTGCCTGCATTTTCTTTACTTTATCCTGAATCTGTCGTTCATCGTTTTGTAAAACCTGTAACAACTGTTCGGCATTTTCTTTCGAAATTTTATCTTGTCTTGCCTGTTGCTGTTGATTTTGCTGATCCTGCTTCTGGTTCTGTTTATCCTGATTTTGCTGATCCTGTTTTTGATCCTGCTTGTCCTGATTTTGATCCTGCTTATCCTGATTTTGATTCTGGTTTTGGTTTTGTTGCTGTTGCTGCAATTTTTTCAACAACTGTGCATAAGCCAGGTTGTACTTGGTATCCAAATCTTTTGGATTATGGCGCAATGCTTTTTTGTATGTTTCAATACTTTCATCAATTTTTTGGTTCATCAGCTGGCTGTTTCCCAGGTTGTGCAGCGCACGGGCTTTTTCTTCGGGAGTTTCCATTTTTTCTGCCAGATCCGAAAATTTTCCGGCGGCTTCATCAAATCGCTGCTGTTTATAAATTGCGTCGGCAAGGTTAAAATTCCACTGTAAATCGTTTGGCTTTTTATTCAGCGCTTTCCGGTATTCGGTTTCAGCATTGCTGAATTTTACAGTATCAATTTTTGTGGTATCCTTTACGGCTTCCATAAAAAGCTTATTTCCGCTTCGTATGTGTTTTCTTTCGTTCTGGCCATAAGCCACAACCGAAAATGCGGTTACCAGTAATATTAATATCAATCTTCTCATTACACCCTATTTAACTGCAAACAATTTAATGTTTTTCAAATACCTGTTCTTTCTTTCGAGAATAACAAACTCAAGTACGATTAATAACATTCCAATTGCAAAAAAGTATTGAAACTGGTCTTCATAATCAGAATAAACCAGTGATTCCATCTCCGTTTTTTCCAGTTTATTTATTTCGTCGAAAAGCGTGTTTAAACCAACCTGCGCATTGTTGGCACGAACATAAATACCGTTTCCTGCAGCGGCAATTTGCTCCAGCATGGTTTCATTCAGTTTGGTGATAACAACGTTGCCCTGGTTGTCCTTTAAATATTCCTTTTGTCCGTTTCGCAAAACCGGAATTGGTGAACCTTGCGGCAAACCCATGCCAATGGCATGTACAACAATTCCGTTTTCAACGGCATTTTTTGCCGCCGAAACCGGATCGTCTTCGTGGTTTTCGCCGTCGGTTATCACAATAATTGCCTTATTTGCCTTGCTGCTTGGAGTAAACGACCGAACTCCCATATTGATTGCCGCACCAATTGCAGTGCCTTGTTTTGGTACAATTTGCGTACTAACCGAGTTCAAAAAAAGTTTGGCCGAATTGTAATCGCTGGTAATAGGCAATTGCGTGTATGCATCACCTGCAAAAACGATTAACCCAATTTTGTCGTCATTTAATTTATCAACAAGACGCGAAATAGCAAGTTTAGCCCTGTCAAGCCGGTTGGGCTGAATATCCTCGGCAAGCATGCTGTTCGAAACATCGAGCGCAATTATCAGTTCAACACCTTCGCGTTTAACTTTTTTCAATTTCGAACCATATTGAGGGCGGGCAATCCCGAGAATGATGAAAGCAAGCGCGAGCATTAAAATAAAAAATTTGAAGCGCGGCCTGTTTTTCGAAGCAAAAGGCATCAGGTAATCCATTATCTCATCGTTTCCAAACCTGCGTAACGCTCTTTTACGCGCAATTCGCGACCCGATAAACAAGATGCTAAGTATCGGGATAATTAACAATCCCCATAAAAAACCGCTATTTTCAAATCTGAACATTTCCATACTTTCCAACATTAAGGAATATTCCTGAATACAGTTGTACGCAGCAATACAGCAATTATTAAAAATAATGCTCCAAGAATAGCAAATGGTATAAATTCTTCCGATTTGCGGTTAAATTGCTGAACATCAATTTTCGATTTCTCAAGAGCATCAATTTCCCTGTAAATCTGCTCAAGTTTTTTGTTGCCGGTTGCCCTGAAATATTGTCCGCCAGTGATGTTTGCAATTTCGGTTAAAAGTCCTTCGTCGATTTTTACTTCCACATCGCGGAGTTCAACTCCAAAAGGAGTTTGAACGGGGTAAGGGGCAGTGCCAATAGTTCCAACGCCAACCGTGTAAACCCTGATTCCAAAAGTTTTTGCAATTTCTGCGGCGGTAAGTGGCGCTATTTCTCCCCGGTTATTTTCCCCATCTGTCAGTAAAATTACAACACGGCTAACTGCTTCACTGTCTTTAATTCTGCTAACTGCCGTGGCAAGGCCGTTTCCAATGGCAGTACCGTCTTCAATCAAACCACTCTTAATGTCTTTAAACAAGTTTAAAAGGACAGCTCTGTCGGTTGTTAAAGGGCACTGCGTAAATGCTTCTCCGGCAAATACCACCAATCCCATCCTGTCGTGCTCGCGGCCCGAAATAAACTCCATTGCCACATTTTTTGCGGCTTCAAGCCTGTCGGGAGAAAAGTCACGCGCCAACATACTGCTCGAAATGTCGAGAGCAATAATGATGTCAATTCCTTCTGTGGTTACATTTTCCCAATTGCTCGACGATTGAGGGCGTGCCAGCACAACCACAAAAAACGCAAGAGCAATCATTTGGCAAACAAAAACCAGGTGGCGCAAATAGTGCCTGATTGTTTTTGGCGCCTTAAACAACGAAGCCGTTGACGATACCTGGATGCTCGCGGTATTTCGTTTTTGCCTGAAAATATACCAGGCTGCCATTGGTATGAGTACCAGCAGCAGGTAGAATAATTCCGGGTTTTTAAATGTCAGTCCTTCAAACATCCTTTTTTACTTTGAGTTTTCTTCTGAATTATTTTCTTCTTTGCTCTCCGGGTTTTCAGGTTGTTTAGGTTCCTCTTTTTTTGTATCGTTTACAAAAAAGTATGAATTTACCAAAGTCAGGTTATCATCATCGGGCAGGGGTTTATATTTGGCAAATTTTACCAAATCGGCCAGCGACAAAATCTGGCTTAAATTCTGCAAAGATTTTTCACTAAGTAAATCACGTCTGTACCTGAAACTATCGAGTATTTCGTCGGTGGTTTGTTCCATTGCCCTGATTTCGAAACGGTCTTCGATATAAGTTCTTAAAACATCGGTAACCTCGCTGTAATACTGTTTGGTTTTATCTTTTTGCCAGATTTATTCATTTT
>JBBIVS010000351.1:0-4411 GCA_037439605.1 Draconibacterium sp.
GCAGATGGGAAACCTGGAATAACCGGGGAATATTTTGCCAACGCCAAACTTGAAGGAGAGCCCTATTTTACACGAACGGATAAAAACATTGATTTTTACTGGGAATCGGGTTCTCCGGCTGCAGGGCTCGACAGTGATAATTACAGCGTTCGCTGGACAGGTTATTTGGTTCCGCCAGTTACCGGAACTTACCAGATTGGAAGCTGGGGAATGCCTATTCTGGAGGTTTGGTTCGAAGGGGAGCGCATATTAAGCCAGAATTCTGAGCATCATGCATTTCACCACGAAAAAGCTGTAAAACTGGAGGCTGGAATGAAATACAAATTTGTGTATGAATACAAAAACAATTTTGGCGATGGTGATGCAAAACTGCTTTGGTCGGTTCCAAACCCAAAAATGCAGGAGGAAGCAGTTGAACTGGCCAAAAAAGCCGATGCTGTGATTTTGGTTTTGGGATTGTCTCAGCGTTTGGAAGGCGAAGAAATGCCCATTAAAGTAGATGGTTTCGACGGAGGCGACCGCACTCACCTGAACCTGCCAAAAATTCAGCAAGAACTGGCAAAAGCCATTAAAGCAACCGGAAAACCGGTTATCCTGGTATTGATGAACGGAAGCGCCGTTTCAATAAACTGGGAAAACGAAAATCTCGATGCAATTCTTACTGTCGGTTACCCGGGACAGGAAGGCGGCAACGCAGTTGCCGATGTTATTTTTGGCGATTACAACCCTGCAGGCCGGTTGCCTGTAACATACTATAAATCGGTAGATCAGTTGCCCGCATTCGAAAATTACGACATGGAAGGGCGCACTTACCGCTATTTTACAGGCGAGCCACTTTATCAGTTTGGTTACGGTTTGAGCTACACAACGTTTAAATACTCTGATTTAAAAGTGGCCAAAAATGCCAAAGTGGGCGAAACCGTGAAAGTAAGTGCTAAAGTGACCAACACAGGAAAAAGGGCAGGGGAGGAAGTGGTTCAGTTATACCTGAAAGACGAAAAAGCATCAACACCGCGGCCGATTCATCAGTTGGAAGGATTTAAAAGAATCATGCTGAATCCGGGTGAATCGCAAACAGTGGAATTTGAAATTGCTCCTCGCCAGTTTTCCTTGATTGGCAGCAATGATAAAAGAGTGATTGAAAGTGGTTGGTTTACCATTTACACAGGCGGTGGCCAACCTGACATGAAGAATTCAAATGTAATTTCAGCACGAATACAACTGACCGGAAAAAATATGGAAATAGAAAATTAGCCTTTTGATTTATAATTGGCTACTGCACAAATTAAAAGGCTACCTGCCAATGCGGTATGAAAATTTTATCAGGAAAATATTATAAGCGCTTTCATTAAATAAACTTTCAATATCTCTTGAAGCATCGAACGAGCCGTCATTTGCATAGCCATTCCGGTTTTGAGACCAAACCAGATAAACTGTCGATCCGGGCTGGTATTCCCATCTGACAACGAGATTCGAAAGAAAAGTTTTTACATTGAAATCAGGTTTGGCAAAATTGTAATCTTCAGTTCCATCGGTGTTGTCATCAACCGAATAAATTCTCCATGAAGCATTGTAACTGATTTGTTCTTCTGAATAAAACCTGTAACGGTCTTCCAGTTCCTTAGCTTTGCTGTCGGTGATGTATTTAAAGTTATTGTATTCACCCGTGGCGAAAAAGGGTTGTCCCCAATACTGAATGGTGAGGTCTGGCGTTATATTGTAATTTAAACGGAACGATACATTTAAAGTGTTTTGATTGATGTGAGCAAAAATATACCTGACGTTCCCGTTGTAATATTTTTGTGTTACATATTGCAGTTCGCTTTCCGACAAGTACATTCCAGGAGTTATATCCAATCTTAACGTTTTAAATGGCCTGTACCCAAAATTCAGGCTCAGGTTGTATGAATTACTGAAATCTTTTGCTGAAGTAAACAGAACGCCACCATTCAATTGAAAAGTCACCTTATTTTGAGGGTTTGTAGCCAGGTTGAGCAAAATATTCCTGTAGCCCGGAACTTTCATTGCAGGGCCTCCGCGAAGGGCGGAATTCGAAAGCTGTTCAAGACTGGCATTAGCATTTAAAACCATGTTCCAGTAATTTGTAAACTGTGCCATACTTGTAAAATTCAGACCCAGGTTGTTGCGGTTTCCCCCAAAATCCCATTGTCCATATTCACCTAAATTGAAACTAATGCTCCTGAAAATTGAAAATGGTTCATAAATCTGATAGTAAGTCCAAAGTACCTGCATAATCTGGTCGATTTGCTGACCAAAACCAACATCGTTCAGTTCAAGTCCTGGCGTTTTCCACGAAAACTGGCTTCCTGCCTTGAATTTACCGCCCATTTTGCTGAACGAAAATTTTCCTCCATGACCGGCTAATGAAGTTCTGTTTGGATCAAATTCCAGATAGTCAGCATCGGGGCGCTGGAAATTTCGAATCCACGATGTCTGCGTCCGGGCTATTGCTTCTTCACTTCCGTTTACCTTGCTGAAATAAAATCCGCCTTCTGCACCCCACATTTTATCATTCCATTTATGCACGAAATCAATACCGCCCGAGTATGCGCTTTTATGCAGAAAATTTAAATGCTGGTCATCAATTTCCCTGTTCACTGCCGTCATAATCCCACCAAAATAAGTGTTACCTTTGTTAAAATCCTTCTGAAACCGGGCAACCAGATAGTTTGTCAAAGGTTCAACCGCCTCTGTCCTGTTAATATCATTTCCCTGAATCAATGCAGTTTCCCTGGCAGTAATACTCTCCAGTATTCCAACCGACCAGCCATTTTTTGTTTTTCCGGTAATTTTTGCCGCTCCAAGAATTTTTGTAAAATCAGGCGTTTCGGCATATTCACCTTCATTTAACCGGGGTGTGGAGTTGGGTTTCCGGCCAATCCTCCTCGAATAGAAAAGTCCTTCCGTGGTCCATTCATTGTCACCAACCTGAAGATTATATTTCAGTATATTTTTTCCTTCAACAAAAAATGGCCGTTTTTCTTCAAAAAATGTTTCATAAGCCGATAGGTTCACCTGGGAAGGATCCGCTTCCACCTGGCCAAAATCGGGATTAACAGTTAGATCCATGGTCAGAAAGTTGGTCAACCCGATTTTTGCATCCAGACCTGCATCGAAGTCATTTATTTTACCGGTTGATCGAAATGGATTTTCGGGCGCCTTTTTGAACCGTTCGAAACGGGTTACAACATAAGGTGTTATTTCAAGTGTTTTTTTCGGTATCACACTGTCAATGCCGCTCAATTCCCCGAATTTAGAAATATATCCGGGTTCATCTCTTTTCATCGGTTGCCATTGCGAGGCTTCATCCAGGCGGAAAATGTAACGGTTTACCTGCAATCCCCAAACTTGTAAATCACCATGTTTGAAACGCAACTGGGTTAACGGGATGCTCATTTCAGCAATCCATCCTTCGCTGGTGACGGCTGTTTTTACCCACCAAATGGGGTCCCAGGTTTTATCCTGAATAACGCCGTCATCGCTGAATACCATATCAGATTTAATACCGGCAGCAGAAACACTGAACGCAAAACCGGTTCGTTTATCATGGTAAGTGTCGAAGGTTATTCCAACTGCGTCTCCCTCTGCTTCATCCCTTCTGGTCAAACGGGTTGAAATCCGTTCTGGAGTTTTATCAAGAGCTTTTATGGCAATATAAATATGGTTTTTGTTATACAGTATAGCGAATTCGGTTTGCTGGCTTGGTTTTTCACCTTCATGCGGCCTCGACTGTACGAAACCGTTTTCCCAGTTTGCCGATAACCATTCAGGTTCATCCAGTTTACCATCCACTTTAATACCCTGTTCAGTAATTTTTTTTGCTGAATATGCCCTTCTTTGAGGAGACTGTGATGCTGCATTAAAACTTATGGAAAGGTATATAACCGCCATAAATATTTTTATGGTCAAATTTGAGATAAAGCTTAATTTTCCGGCGTTAATCCGATACACGTTAATGGTTTAGTTGGTGAAGTAAAAAAACTTGATTTTCCTTTTCTTGATTAATTAATTAGCTGATTAGTTTCAATTTGAAATTAAAATCCGGCAATATTCCATCCATCCCTGTAATTGCGGCGGAGCAATTGATTGGCTTCCTGAGAATTTGTAATTTTCATATTTGCAGAATCCCATTCAAGTAAAACATCGGGTATGCGGGCAGCCACTGTACCCAGTAAAATAGCTTCGGTCATTGGCCCGGTTTGCGCAAAATGTGATTCGGTATTTTCGCCGCCCAGACAAGCATCCACAAAGTGGTGATAATGATTGCGTTCATTGAAATTTGGAATTTTAAAATTCTTAAATTTATCATGTGGAAGCAATACCAAATCGTTGCCATGCGCCACGAGCAGTGCGCCTTCAGTGCCAACCAGCATTGCCGATTCGGGTGGAT
>JBBIVS010000352.1:0-4410 GCA_037439605.1 Draconibacterium sp.
ACAGGTGCAGTTAATATTGATTGGGAAGAAATTGCACAGGATGAAACGCATATTTTCATTGGTGACTTTGGGAATAACAACGGGGCAAGGAAAAATCTGAAAATATACCGGATCAATAAGAAAGAGATTAACCAAAAGCCAAAACAGGAAATCAATTGGGAAGTGATTCAGTTTGATTATGCAAATCAGAAAAATTTTGGTTATCCACCCATGACTACTCCTTTTGACTGTGAGGCATTGACAGAACTGAACGACACGCTGTTTCTTTTTACCAAAGACTGGGAAAAACTCTCAACAACAGTTTATAAAATTCCGAAAAATGCAGGATATTACAAACTTAATCCTGTTGAATCATTTGATATTAAAGGTGTTATTACCGGCGCCGATATCAGTCCCGATAAGAAAAAACTGGCGCTGATTGGTTATAATAATTTCAAACCTTTGCTTTGGATTTTTTCTGAAATCAGTGCTTATAATATTTTTGGCGGGACAAAACAGTATTTTGAATTTGACTCACTACAGTACGCCCAGACCGAAGGAATTTGCTTTTGGGGCAACGATTCTTTGCTGATTTCATGCGAACAAACTTCAGTTTTCGAACACCAGGTTTTTCTTATTGACCTGAAAAATCAGAACAAAACCAAAAGTAAATAATACTGGTTCACTATTTTAAGGTTTCATAAAATCAATTTTATATTAAGATTTCATAAACAAAAACCTTTCCCAAACCATTTTAACACCTGGAATTAATTATGTTAATTATGATTTTGCCGTTAAATTGTGTTAAAGCAGAAGTGCCGAAATGATTTTTTTTCATATATTTGACCAATAAAACCTTTTGTTCGATTTTTTAGCGAGCCCAGAAAAAAAACATTTGAAATCAAAAACAATGGAAGACAAAAAAGTAAGAAGAAATCTTTACCGTGTGCTCCGAAAAACTGGTGTTCAGAAACAAAACATCAAACTTACTTCATCGTTCAACGACGATTTGCAATTCGACCCGGTTGACTGGTCGATTTTTGCCTATTATCTTGAAGGTGTGTTTGATATTTCGATAAACGATGATGAACTGGAAAAATTGGAGAATGTAAACAAGACCATTCAGTTTTTGGAACAATCGGCTAATTAGTAATCTGGATAGTCTCTCCCAGAACCTTAATATTATCGCCAGGTCTCAGTTTTGCCCGCTTCCTGAATTCCTGTATCCCATTCAGCATAACTTCGCCATTTTCAACAATTATTTTTGCATGACCGCCGGTTTCAGCAATCCGCAACAGTTTCAGCAGTTTTATGAGTTCAATGTATTCTGAAGTGAGTTTAATTTCACGCATTACAAGTTGAGTTTTTGTTTTATATTTTCGGGAATTGCATTTTTATGTACAAGTATTGCCATTGTTTTTAACCGCACGTAATCCTCAGTCATGTGAAGATAACCGCCGTAATCGTTACTTTCAACGCCCCACGAATTTTTGGTGTAAAAACAGGTTCTTCCCTTTGAATCTTTCGACAAGCCCACAATGTGCATTAAATGATCGTCGGTGGTGGTGCGATTATTGAAAGTTTCCTGTCTTAATTCCTGGTCAACTTTACCAATTTGTTTTTCAGGTAAATCGGCTTTACCATTTTTATGCGAGAAAGTTTTTTCGCTGGTATCGCCATCCCAGCAAACTGTATAACCCTGATTGATTGAATAGTACATGATTTCCATTAACTCATTAACCGGCACATTGTAATATAAACCGTGCGCCCAGTTATCAGGTACTTCAAGCACAAACGGTTTATAATAAGCGTGATGACTGTATGAACTGATTTCAACGTAATCATCGGGATTGATATCAAACTTACCCACAAAATCAACCGGGGTAATTTTTCCATCTTCTGTTTTAATTTTTTTTGGTAGCTTACCAATTTGCTTCTCCAGAATATCTTCAAATGTCTTCAAATTTTCCACATTGAAATCATCCTGCTTTTTATTTAATGCTTCAACTTCGGTTTTTAAATCTCTTAACAAATCACCGTGCCGGTATTTTCCGTCCACTTTTTCTCCCGGAAAAGTTTCGTAAGGGAACATTCCTTCTGTGCGCAGCACATCAAATACATCGTGTGCAAGACCACCTTCGCTAAAACTATTGTTTCCCTGGTACATCAGGTATTTTTTTGCCTTGTTTAAATACCCAAAGTACACAAAATACATTTCTGATAAATCGGTTTCTGAATAACCTTTTCTTATGATTTCTGACTCGAGAAAACTGGTAGTTGCAAAACTCCAGCAGGTTCCGGTGTTTCCCTGATTTATAACTGGTAAATGGCTAATCTCTTTTTCAATGGTAAAAAGCTCATCTTCCTCCTGCGCAAAAACCGTAATTGAAAAAAAACATCCCAATAACAGAAATCGCGCCGCTAGTTTTATTTTCATTTGAACTAATAACTTTTTAATTTCTGCTGTTCCTGGCGTTTTAGTTTCATCACAACCAAATCATAAGATTCGTCGATCAGGTTTTTAATAAAATCGTCAGGGATTGAACCATCTATATCAACTGTATTCCAGTGAATTTTACTCATGTGGTAACCGGGTTTTATGGCCGGGTACTCTTCCCTGAGTTCGATGTTTTTTTCAGGTTCATTTTTCACATTAATCGAGAGGTCTCCCTCCAAATCGGTCATACAAAACATTTTACCACCCACTTTAAAAACCAGGGTAGTTTCATCGAATGGGAAATCTTCTGTAACACCTTTTAGTGAAAGACAATACGTGCGGAGCTCTTCTATATTCATAAGTGCAGATTTAACAGGGGTAAAAATAATTTTTTCGGGATACAATCCTACTGTTTTTTTGAAAATTTTGATTTAAACAGACTTTATCCTGTGAAACAGTTGTATTTCAAAGTGTTGGATAAAACGCTTCTTTAAAGTGTTCCAATTCGAAGTTTTCGCCGAAAAATATAACTGTAATTACATCGAAACGGGTTTCGCCTTCCCAGTTTTTATCCTGAATATAGCCATCGGCAGCTTCAACAATTCTTTTGATTTTGGCATTGGTAACCGCTTCTGATGGATGTTCGTAACGCAAACCGCTTCGGGCTTTAACTTCAACTATAACTAATTGTTCTCCATCTTTTGCTACAATATCGAGTTCAAGATGACCATATTGATAATTTGTATTGAGTATTTTATAACCCAAACTTAACAAATGTGCCTGCGCCAATTGTTCCGCCATTTCGCCTATTTCCTGCTGGGTTGCCATACGATAGTCTCGAGTTTAAAGTTCAGAGTTTAAAGTTGAAAGTATGCGACGAAATCTTCATTCCTCATTTCATATTCCTTATTTTGTTATTCTGTAATTTAAATGAAATCTCAAATCGTCAATCGCCATTCATCATTCTTTAATCAATTCACATTTTTAATTTTTAATTCCATCGTTGCGCTCTGCTCCAAAACCTCCAGTTCCCATTTCATTCCAAAAGCCAGTGCCAGGTTTTTCTTATCGTGGCCTGCCGGAAAACCAAAACAAACCGGGTAATCAAATTCCTGAACTGCATCCATAATTATTTCGTGTATGGTTTTGCCAAAAGGCGATTCGTTGTCTTTCATCTCGGTAAAATCGCCCAAAACCAAACCGGCCAGATTATCGAGTTTCCCTGCGAGTTTTAGCTGGTGAACCATACGGTCGGTGTGATATAAAAACTCGTCAATATCTTCGAGAAACAAAATTTTTCCATCGGTTTTGAGTTCGCACGGTGTGCCCTGCATACTTGAAATAATCGAGAGATTTCCACCAACCAGTTCGCCGTTAGCTTTCCCATGCCGGTTTGTTTCGCCATTTTTAAACGAATACGAAACCTTTTCACCTGTTATCAACCGCATCAGCGATTTCAGGTTTTCGGATGGAGAACCATCATTATCAAAAAAATACTGCGGCATTACCCCGTGAATTGTGGCAACTCCCCTGCTGTTTAAACACGAATGTAAAATGGTGATATCACTGAAACCAACAAGCCATTTAGGGTTTTCAACAAATTTCGTGAAATCGATTTGCCTGATGATGCGAACTGTACCATAACCTCCTCGCGAACAGATAATTGCCGCGGTTTCGGGGTCATCGAGTGCGATTTGCAAATCTTCGAGCCGCTGCTGGTCGGTACCGGCAAACTGAAAATGGCTGGCAAAAACGTGTTTGCCCAACTCCACTTTATATCCTTGTTTTTGCAACCAATCAACTGCCGGGAAAACATGCTTTTCACTCACTTTTCCCGCGGGTGAAACAATTCTGATTTTATCGCCGGGCTTTATGGAAGGTGGTATTATCATTACAATTCAGATTAGAACTGAAAGATACAAAAAAGGTAATGAAAGTTTGATTCAGGTTGATAAAATATGTTTCAGTTCTTCAATACTTTCAGCATAAAAGTC
>JBBIVS010000353.1:0-696 GCA_037439605.1 Draconibacterium sp.
GTGCGCAACGTATCCCATTGGTCAATTTTTTCTTTTCAAGGAAAATATTCAGGCTTTGCATTGAGCCACGGGTACCGGCTTTTACTTCAACCGGCGTTAAAACTCCGTTTCTGATTATTACATAATCAACTTCTGCTTGTGTTTTCTTTTCTTCGCGCTGCCAGAAAAACAGTTCGGATTTACTGTAAAAGTCTGAATATTTAACAAGTTCCAGCCCAACAAACATTTCAGCCAGGTTTCCTTTGTTTACAAAATCAACGGGATTTGAAAGCAGGAAATCTTCAACCTTCAACCGATGCAGTCTAAGCAGCAAGGCCGTGTCGAGAAAGATAAATTTTCTAATTTTGTCATTTGTTTCATAGCCAAGTGGTTGTCCATTGGATGAAGTATGTGTAACAGGAATAATTAACCCCGCCATTGCCAGCATTTCAAGAGCTGTTTTCACCTGTTTTGAATCATAACCAGCACCAACAGTTGTGTATTTAAATTTTGCGCCAATATTAACAGCAACTGAGGTTAGCGTGTTTCGAAGCAATAGAGGGTCAATCCGTTTATGATATTTTACAAAATCGTCAAAATAAGAAAGAATGATATCATTATGAACAGCCATGCACTCTATATAATTCTGACTTTCAATCCAAAGTTTTACGGCTGCCGGCATCCCTCCAATCAAATAAAAATACCTTATTTGCTCAA
>JBBIVS010000353.1:706-4405 GCA_037439605.1 Draconibacterium sp.
CTAGTTTATCGTGCAAAGGCGCTGATAAATGCATTTCGGGTGAAGCTCCCTTTTTTGCTTCAAGCAGGCCAGAAAACCCCTGCGCAAATAAAAATTCATCGAAAGAAAAGGGATACATAAACAAAGATCTGATTCGTCCTACCCCAAAAGAACTTAAGTTTTTCAGTGCAAATTCAAGCAGCGAACCTGCTGCAATTACATGAAGTTCAGGATAGTCCTCATAAAAAAAACGAAGTGATTGAATGGCATTTTCACAACTTTGAATTTCATCAAGAAAAAGTAAAGTTTCGCCCGGAATGATGGGGGTTGAAAATATCGCTGACAAGTCGTTGCATATTCGTTTTGGTGAAAGATCGCCCTCGAAAACCAATAGGGCATTTTTATTTTTTTCGAAGTTGATTTCCAGAAAATATTTAAATGTTTTTCCCAAGTTTCGTACAGCCGATGACTTTCCAACCTGTCGGGCACCTCTTACCAACAAAGGTTTATGTAGTAAATCTGCCTTCCATTTTAACAATTCAGCATCTACCGATCTGGCAATATATTTATCTGACTTTTCCACTGAAATGTAATTAATTTAAATACAGTGGTAAAGGTATATTTAATTCCTGAAATACGCATCGTATTATTCAAATATTTGCCGAAAATTCGTACCGTAAGAACGACCTTATTGCCGAAAATTCGTATCGTATTGGTTCTATTTCTGATATATGCTACCTTAAAAAAATATTTTACATCGATAAAAACTCATAAGTTCCGCTACCCACTCTTAGCAATCTGTACCCGTTTTCATCCTTCAGAAATTCAATTTCCTCTAAATCTGAAACCGGTTTTCCACTTTCCAGTACAGTTTTTCCTCGAGACAAAGGAACATTGCTCTGCAACCCACCGGAACTTCAACTTTCATGGTAAACTTCCTGTCCTTTTTTTCCCAGTGAATACCTGCTTTGCCATAAGAAGTTTCGTTAAAGTATTTTACGTACGTTAAATCGCCGGCAGGTTGAGGTTTGAATATAATGTGCCGGTAGCCGGCATTTTCAGGATCGGCATTCATTCCGGCCAGTTTGCGGTAGTACCAAACCAAACCCCCGCCAAACATGGGGTGATTGTGCGAACCGCTTGTACTCCAGTGTTCGCGGGTTGTGGTTGAACCCAGCTCGAGCCAATGCCCGTACGATGGTTCTTCGCGTTTGTTCATTGCTTCGTAAGCCAAATCGTGCATCCCGTTTTCGGTAAGTACTTCAAAGAAAAACTGCGTACCAAATATACCGGTATCCAAATGACCGTTATTTGCTTTGATGTCGGCTTTCAGTGCGGCAATAACCCGCGGGTACTGGTCGGCAGGAACGCCCATTTTCAGCGCAAAAATATTTCCGCCTGCATTCCCGTAAGTTCCGTTTTCGGAATCAAAAAATCTTTTGTGAAATGCTTTTTTTGTTTCTTCGGCCAAGGCCAGGTATTTTTTAGCATCCTCATTTTTTCCAAGCGCTTTTGCTGTTTGTGCTGTCAGATCGGCACAGCGCCAAAAGTAAAAAGTGTGCACCATTTCATCGGGAGGCAAATTTCCGGGAGCTACCCAATCGCCCAGATTGTACCATTTCAGAACTTTGCCATCATTCCCTGTCCGTTCTGAAAACATAATCCCATCAGCACCCACCCAGGTTTGCATGTAACGGATGTATTCCTTCATCCCTTCAAAATTATCGGATAACATATCTTTCGAGCCGGTATGGAGATAAAACTCCCACGGCATAATGCAGATGGCTGCACCCCAGGCAACCCCACCTCCGCATCCCGGCTGCCAGGGCGCCCCGTTCGGAACATAACCGGTTTCGGGATTTTGCGCTTCCAGCATGTCGGCAATCCACTTTTGGTAAAATGCTTTTGCATCAAAATTGTGCAAAACTGTAACACAGGCCACCTGCCCGTCGCCGGTGTAACCGTTGCGCTCGCGATGCGGACAATCGCTGGCCAGCCCGCCGTGCATGTTGTCTTTCTGGCTGCGTTTCCAGATATCATTAATTTGGTTGAACAACTGGTTTGATGTCTCAAATTCAGCAGATTCAGGCACATCGGTGTAAACAAATTCAGCTGAAATATTTTCGGGTTTCAGTTCGCCATACCAGTTTTTAATTTCAACTCCGCTAAAAACAAACCAGTTAAAACGCGGCGCATAATTTTCTTGCTCTTCACCTTTGAAAATGTATGCATTGTCGCCCGAATACAAATTGCTGTTAAACGAAATATCGATTTGATGGCCTGTCGGCGCTGGAACATTTTTCAATCGCACCCAACCCGAAATCTCCTGACCAAAGTCAACAAAATAATTTCCGTTTTCAAGTTTCTTAATTTTTACGGGTTGAAGTTTTTCCATCACTTTGTCGGCAGGTGCAGTGTGTGCAACCAGTTTTCCGTACGGTGCTTGCCGGATGACTGCATTTTCCCACTGCCCGGCATCAAATCCGGGAGTGCACCATCCGGGCTGCTCCAAACGCGCATCGTAAGTTTCGCCGTAATAAACCATATTTTTCAGGATTGGGCTTTTGGCAGTTTTCCAGCTTTCGTCGCTCACAATAACTTCTTCTGAACCATCGGTGTAAGTAATGTGTAACTGCCCCAAAAACCGGGTGGTTCCGTAACCCTCGCACCAGAACATACGCGGATTGTAAAATCCATTTCCCAGAATTGCACCAACCACATTTTCTCCTTCCGAAATCATCGAAGTCACATCGTAAGCCAGGTACATTACTTTGTACTCTTTGAAATTATCCTCAACATTGATGAGCATTTGCCCCAGCAGCGGGCGTTTCCCGTAATTGGTAACATTCGGCACCATCACATCGTCACCAACTTTTTCGCCATTCAAATACAATTCGAAATACCCCAGCCCAGTTACAAAAGCCACCGCACTTTTTATCTTTTTTTCGATATTGAATGATTTCCGGAGCATGGGCGCCGGTGGGCCAAATTCATCAAACTTTTGTCCGGGATAATCAGGGCGCACAAAATGTTCCTCGCCTTCCCACGGGGCGCCAATCCACTGCGCTTTCCATTCGTTTTGGTCCAGAATTCCCATTCTCCAGAATGCAGGTTCACTCCATGCCGATGCCTTTCCATCTTTATCCCAAACCCTCACCTGCCACCAGCATTCGGTGCGCGACTGAAGCGGTTTTCCGGCATATTCAATCCGGGTAGATTCCTTGCTCAAAACCCTTTGACTGTCCCACAAATCGGGAGTGCTTAGTTTATCCTTCGAACTTGCCACCTTAATCTGGTAAGCAGTCTGAGACTGACCGCTCTCGCCATAATCAGCGATATTTATCCACGCAAGCCTCGGTTGCTGTACATCAACCACCGCCGGATTATCCATGTATTCACAGGTTAGTTTTGTGGGGCTGATTTTGCCGCAGGAAATTATTAACCCGGCGAAAGCAGAAATAAAGATTAATCCAAATAGTCGTTTTGTAATCATTGATTTAGTAGTTTTTATTGATTTATTTAATCACATCCATTTTTTTTCTGACACTTCGGTATGAAACAACAGGTAATTACAGATTTGTTTTGCCATATTTTCGTCAATATAAGGAATAGTTATTGATCCTGAAGCATTCATTAATTTCAGACTTCCAAGTGATCGTTTTTTTTGAAAAATGGATTGCCGAAACTGTACCGCCTGTATTTTATGCAGCTCCATCTGTG
>JBBIVS010000354.1:0-4370 GCA_037439605.1 Draconibacterium sp.
ACAGTTCAATGAACGTTTGGCGCAAATGGATGTGAATCTTGTCACAGTTGACGAAGCGCATTGTATCTCTCAATGGGGTTACGATTTCAGGCCAAGTTACCTGAACATCATTCAAATCAGGAAAATTCTGCCCGATGTAAAATTTCTGGCCTTAACAGCTACTGCAACTGTCAGGGTTGCGGAGGATATTCAGGATAAACTTCAGTTTAAGCAAAAAAATGTGCTGCAGGTTTCGTTTCAGCGCGAAAACCTGAATTACCTTGTGCGAACGGTTGAAAACAAAATGGGATACTTGCTCGAAACTTTACAAAAAGTAAAAGGCTCAGGAATAATCTATGTTCGCAGCCGCCGCGCTACCCGCGAAATTGCCGATGAACTGAAAAAAAACAAGATCAGCGCCGATTTTTACCACGCAGGTTTAAGCACCATTGTCCGAAGCGCTAAACAGGATTTGTGGATTTCAGGGAAAACACGGGTAATTGTTGCCACTAATGCATTTGGAATGGGAATTGACAAACCCGATGTCAGGTTTGTAATCCATTTTGTTCCGCCCGATTCTCTTGAAGCATATTACCAGGAGGCCGGCCGGGCAGGAAGGGACGGGAAAAAATCGGCTGCGGTTTTGCTCTTTAACAATGCCGAAAAGGTAAAACTTAAAAAACATGTATCGGTTGCTTTCCCCGAAATTGCCTCGATAAAACGCATTTACCAGGCGCTTTGCAACTACCTCCAAATTGCCGAAGGATTCGGGAAAAACCAGGTTTATGAATTTAGCCTGCAGTCGTTTGCGCAGACGTTTAAATTTCAGCAGGCGATGGTTTTTAACAGCCTGAAAATTTTACAGCGCGAAGGTTATCTGGAATTTACGGAAGAGGTTGACAGCCCGTCGCGGGTGTATTTTACGGTTTCGCGCGATGATTTGTATAAATTCCAGGTTTCGAATGCCAATATGGACGGATTTATTAAATTGTTGCTGCGCTCTTACACCGGGTTGTTTACCGGTTTTGTGGCAATTGATGAGGAGTTGCTGGCAAAGCGGGCAGGCGCATCATCAGAACAGGTTTATGAATTTTTAAAACATTTGCGCAAATCGAATATCATTGATTATGTGCCCCGCAACCGGACTCCGTACATTTTTTTCAGCAAGGAACGAATCCACATCGACAGGCTGAAAATATCAAAGGAAAGTTACGATTTGCGTAAAAGGGAACTTATCAACCGGATTGATGCTGTAATTAATTATGCAACCAACACTACAAAATGCAGGAGCCAGATTTTACTCGAATATTTTGGTGAAATGGATTCAGCACCATGCGGAAACTGCGATGTTTGCAAGTCGCTGCAATTTTTGGGATTAACGGCTTTTGAGTTTAACAAAATCACCGGACATGTCAGGAATTTGCTTGAAAGACCATGCACTTATGAAAAGTTGCTGCTGAATCTTGAAGGCGACCAGCAAAAACTCAGGAGTGTGATTAAATGGCTGCTCGATAACGAAAAAATAGTCTATCGCGTTGATAATTTGTTAGAGTGGGGGGAGAAGTGAAACTGGATGTTGGAATCTGGAATCTGGATTCCGGAAATTGGATGACTGGATTCTGGTTATTTGCTTGTCATAGTTATTATTCAGTCATTAATTATTGCTCATTGGAAATGCAGTATTTGTGTAATATATCAATCCTTAATTCTTTCATTCTTTCATTCTCGCATTCAAGCATTCCTGCATTCCCGCGTTTTCCCCTTCTTCCCCTATGTATTTCCTGTACAAATCAGGCCGCAACTTTTGGGTTCGTTCCACCGCCTGTTCATGGTTCCATTCGTCCACCAGTTTATCGTTTCCACTGAGTAAAATTTCAGGAACTTTCATTCCTTTATACTCTGCCGGACGGGTGTAAATTGGGGGGCTTAACAGGTTGTCCTGAAACGAGTCGGTTAGGGCAGAGGTTTCGTCGGAAAGCACTCCCGGCAGCAGCCGTACAATACTGTCTGTAATTATTGCAGCAGCCAGTTCTCCACCGGTTAAAACGTAATCGCCCACCGAAATTTCCATGGTTATATAATGATCGCGTATGCGTTGGTCAATTCCTTTGTAATGGCCGCAAAGAATAATCAGGTTTTTTTTCAGCGAAAGCTGGTTGGCCGCTTTTTGGTTGAAAAGTTGTCCATCAGGAGTGGTAAAAATCACTTCGTCATATTCGCGCTCACTTTTCAGCTTTTCAATGGCCTTTTCAATGGGCTGAATTGCCATTACCATTCCGGCGCCTTTGCCAAATGAGTAGTCGTCAACCCGGCGATGTTTATCATCCGAATAATCGCGCAAGTTGTGGAGGAATATTTCAGTCAGACCCTTTTCTTTTGCTCTTTTAATAATTGAAAAATTAAACGGGCTTTCAAGTATTTCGGGCAGTACGGTTATAATGTCAATCCTCATTGTTGCAATTTTGTGCAAAGTTAAATAATCCTGCCTGATTTGACTTTCAGCCCCAAAATAACTTCAGAATGATAAAAAATATGACTGTGTGGCATATTTAATTAATTAGCACTGACTATATGGCGTAAAAACTGGAATTATTTTCAGGTTTTGACTGAATATTTTCTGTTGGTACACGAGTTGATTAAACGAAAGCAGAAATTAAACATTTACAAACAATTAAATAAAAAGGAGAAACAAGTTATGAGTTTGGTTAGATTTTACAATCCGCGTTACAGTGTTAACAGAAATCTGGTGAATGAAATGCTGAATAGTTTTTTAACAAGCGATCATCATGAAGGTTATGTGCAAAATTGCAAATGTCAGCCTGCCACCAATGTTTTCGAAACCGAGACCGATTTCAGAATAGAGTTGTTATTGCCCGGTTTTACAAAGGAAGATGTGCAAATCAATTATCACAAAAACCTGCTGACAGTTAAAGTTGACAAACCTGAAGAATCGGAAAAGAAAGAAAATTATAGATACGCTCACCGCGAATTTGGGGTGTTCAACTTCGAAAAACAGTTTCAGATACCCACTTCGGTGAAAGTTGAAGGCATTGATGCAAAATTTGAAAATGGTGTTTTACATCTGTTGTTACCTAAAAAAGAAGAGGCTTTGGAAAAAGCCCCGGTAGATATTAAAGTTTCATAAGTTAGTGATTTAGTTTGGTTTGAGTTGTTTTAAAAGCCCGGCAATTTTGCCGGGCTTTTTTCATCTGTATTTTGTTGGTATTTTAAATTAAGTGTTATTTTTACGCTATTGATTTTTGAAATTAAAAACTATTTTAACCGGTAAATTATGAAAAAACTGTTCATCCTGATAATCCTGTTTTTTCCATTATCAACTTTAATCAAAGCAAAAGATTACAAACTTTTATCGCCCGACAGAAAAATTGAAGTGACTGTTTCCGTCGAAAAGGAGATTAAATACGCTGTGCAATTTGAAAAAACGGTTATTGTACAACCTTCAACCATTGCCTTTAATTTCAGGCAGGCGCCGCCACTTGGAAAAGATTTGAGTGTTGTTTCGGATAAAACCTTTACCATTGATGAAACCTGGAAACCAATCTTAAAAAGATTTGAAAACATAAGGAATAATTATAACGCACTGAAAGTTGAACTAAAGGAAGTCCGTTTTCCATCGAGACTGGTTAATCTCGAATTCAGGGTTTTTAATGATGGCATTGCTTTTCGGACTGAATTTCCGCAACAGCAATTCAATCACGAATATGTTATTTCCGATGAACTCACCCAGTTTAATTTCTCCTCTGACTATACATGCTGGGCTGTAAATTATGCGAGTTACACCACATCGCAGGAAGTTGAACATTTTGAGAGGAAAATTTCGGACATTACTTCTGAAATGGTTATTGGCCTTCCGATGACTGTAAAAGTTGATGAAAAATGTTATGCCGCAATCACTGAGGCCGACATTGAAAATTACGCTGGAATGTACCTGAAATCAGACCGGGGGAAAATTATGTATTCAGTTCGAACTGCGTTGTCTCCCCGAAAAGGACAGCCTGAAAACGGCGATAAAGTGGTTTTTAAAACACCGCATAAAACTCCGTGGCGGGTAATCATGATTGGCGAAACTCCCGGGAAACTGGTGGAATCGGAAATCATTTCAAATTTGAATGACCCCTGTGCAATTACAGAACCTTCATGGATTAAACCAGGTCTCAGCGCTTGGGATCACTGGTGGAGCGGGGAAGTGAAGATGGAACAAGCTATGATTTACGAGTACATTGACCTGGCATCGAAAATGGGCTGGCCGTACATGTTAATCGACTGGCAGTGGTACGGACAATTTAACCAACCCGGGGCCGATATTAAAAAACCTGCGCCACAACTTAACATGCCTGAAATTCTGCAATATGCCAAAAGTAAAAACGTGC
>JBBIVS010000355.1:0-4369 GCA_037439605.1 Draconibacterium sp.
TATCCCATCGGAACGGTAATATTCGGGTATCCCGAAATGGCTGCCGGCGACGAACTTCCGCCACTGAAATGGTCGCCGTTTACCCAGTCGATAGTCCATGCCGGTCCGTTGGTTTGGGCAATTACTACGTCAAGGTTGTATTTTTCCATAACTGCCTCGATGCCCTCTTTCCCGGCAAACCGTTTAGAAACTTCCAGCGCTTTCAGGTACTCGGGGGAGGTTAAATCACCTTTTGCCTGTGCCTCAATAAAAATTTCCTGGTCAAACCACGGCATTTCCCTGTCGGCATTTTTCTTGTTGAATTCAATAATTTCCTCCATAGTTTTAACCGGCGCCAAAGGATGTTCAGCAAGGTATTTATTTAAATCAGCTTTGAACTCATACAGCAAAACCTGGTACGACGGATCATCCCATTTCCGAAGGTTTTCAAATTTTATTTCATCTATAATTTCAGCACCATTGGCTTTTAATGTTTCAACTGCCTGTTTAAAAAGCGCATCCACTTTCGCATTAAATCCAGTCATTTCTGATGCAATCCCGATCCGCATTCCTGTCAATCCATTTGAATCCAGAAATTGGGTGTAGTCAGTAAATATTTCTCCTTTTTCGAGGTGAGTTTCGGCATCGGTTGGGTCGAATGCAGCCAGCGCTCCCAACAAAACAGCGGCATCTTTCACTGTTCGCGCCATTGGCCCGGCTGTGTCCTGACTGTGGGCAATGGGAATAATTCCCCTGCGGCTCCACATTCCCAAAGTTGGTTTAATGCCAACAATACCGTTTATTCCCGATGGACAAACGATGGAACCATTGGTTTCAGTGCCGATTCCGATTGCACAAAGATTGGCAGCCACAGCAGCGCCTGTTCCTGAACTCGAGCCACATGGACTTCGGTCAAGACAATAAGGATTACGCACCTGCCCTCCCCTGCCGCTCCAACCACTCGAAGAATTGGTTGACCGGAAATTCGCCCACTCGCTCAGATTGGTTTTTCCAAGTAAAACAGCCCCTGCATCGCGCAGCTTTTTAACAATAAAGGCATCCACATTTGCAATATTTCCTTCCAATGCCAGCGAACCTGCGGTGGTTTGCATTTTATCGAAGGTGTCGATATTGTCTTTAATCAGAATTGGTATTCCGTGAAGCGGCCCGCGGACTTTGCCGGTTTTTCGCTCTTCGTCGAGCTGTAGGGCAATTTCCAAAGCATCGGGATTTAATTCGATGACTGATTTTAAAACCGGGTCAACCAGTTTAATGCGGTCGAGGTATTTTTGGCAAAGACTTTCTGCAGAAATTTCGCCCGAAGTCATTTTCTGCTGCAAGTCGTCGATGGTAATTTCATTCAAATCGAAAGCGGTTAAACCGGGTTTTGGGGATTCTTTGGTTTCAGGAGTGCATGCAGCGATTCCCGACAAAGCAATTGCAGAACTGCTTAACGCGGTGGTTTTAAAGAAGGTGCGACGTTTCATTTTTTAAGTTTTTGATTTGCCATGAAGATAACGAAACATTTCGCTAAAAATCGTGTTTAAAAGTAAAAACTAAAAAAAGTAACAGAAATGAAAAGACTAATTTTTTCTTCAGTGTTGATAATGGTAATTTCAATTTTTTCGTTTGCCCAAAATCAGAAAGTACTAAATGTTGGCGACAAAGCGCCTGCTTTTAAAACACTTGCCGATGATGGCTCTTCCTGGGATGTAGATAATTACATCGGTAAAAAATACATTGTGGTTTATTTCTACCCGGCGGCAATGACAGGTGGTTGCACTAAACAGGCCTGTGCTTACCGCGATATGCAAACTGAAATTTCATCGGCCAACGCGATTGTGGTTGGTGTTAGTGGCGACAATGTTGAAGGGCTAAAACTGTTTAAAAAGGCTGAAAACCTCAATTTTACACTTTTGTCCGACGAATCAGGCGCAATTGCCCAATTGTTTGGAGTGCCTACCCGCGATGGCGGTAAAATTACACGCGAAATCGACGGGCAAAGTTACGATTTGGTGCGCGGTGTTTCGGCCAGCCGGTGGACCTTTATCATCGACAAAAACGGGAAAATTGCATACAAAAATGAACAGGTAAATGTTGAAAAAGATACTCAGGAGGTGCTAAATTTCATAAAAAAGATTTGATACCTTTACCCTCAGTTTACAGACCCAAAACTTAAATAATTTAAAATGAAAGCATTTAAAACAATTTTTATTTTGGTGTTTGTAAGCGGTATGTTCTGTTCCATCACAGGGTTCGCACAAGCGGTAAAATCGATAAACAAAAATTACACTTTTACCCTGAAAAATTCATCGGGAGAATATGAATTGACTGGCGTAGAAGTTATAAAAGTATCATCTTCGGGAAATTTATTAAGAACTGTCACTTGTAAAATCGACCCCGGCGATCCGATATTGGAACTGGCCAATCCGGTTGCATTTCTGCGGGTTACCGCAAAGGGAGATTTCGATGGAGATGGGGATGACGAAATTATTACCGATGATTTCGCTGTACTTACAAAAACAGGAAATCTGAAACTGGTTTATCACATGAACGGGAATAATAGGTAAGCGGTAAACTTAACTTAAAACAATATTTCAGGGGCGGAAGCCCCTTTTTTATTACTTTTTATCTCACATTTTAAATCTCAAAAACATTTATCTTTGCCCAAAATTCAGAACTTGCAAACCGGGCAGTTTCTAAAATACTTTCAGGGGCATAAAAATTTCAAAAAAATTGTTGAAATGTTGAATACCCCCCCGGGTGGAAAAATTCACCTGAAAGGGCTTATTGGCTCCGCGAAAACCATTCTGCTTGCCAACCTTTTTCAAAAATCAAACAAAAACTTCACTATCCTTTTGAGCGACAGGGAGGAAGCAGCCTATTTTTATGATGATTTAAATAATCTCGGCTTAACCGAAAGCGCTTTGTTTTTTCCTTCATCGTTTAAACGATCGGTTCAGTACGGACAAACAGAACAGGAAAACATTGTTCAGCGTACCGAAGTACTGAACAAGATTGCTGTTAATGAAAAACCCTATATCATTGTTACATATCCTGAAGCGCTGGTTGAAACCGTTATATCGCAAGCTGGTCTGGAAACCAACACGCTTGGGGTCAGGAAAGGAGATAAAATTTCAACCGATTTCATTAACGAGTTTTTATATGAATATGGTTTTGAAAGAGTTGAATATGTTTATGAACCTGGCCAGTTTTCGGTGCGCGGAAGTATTGTCGATGTTTTTTCGTTTTCGAACGAAGACCCCTACCGCCTCGATTTTTTTGGTGATGAAGTGGAATCAATCCGGAGTTTTAATATTGACAACCAGATTTCGAAAGATTCGCTCGAAAAAATTACAATCGTTCCAAATATTCAAAGCAGCAATATTTCAGGAAACGCTGTTTCTTTTGCAGAATTTTTTCAAACTGAAAATGTCTGGTTTGGCAACAACCTGAACCAGTTTTTTAGCCATGTAAATGATATTCACCGGCAAACAATACTGGCAAGATCAACTGAAGAGCACATTAGCCATGAAATTGTTTCGGGCCAGATTTTAAAATCCCAAATGCAAAAAAAAACGGTTTTTGAACTGGGAACCGATTTGGCATTTGAACCCTCTGCCATTCTTGATTTTTCAAATTCCAAACAGCCGGTATTAAATAAAAACTTTGAGCTGCTTGGTGAAAATCTTTCGGAATTCAGTGAAAAAGGATACGAGATTTTCATTTTGTCGAACCAGGAAAAACAAATTGAACGGTTACAATCTATTTTCGGGGACACGAAAGTTAGCGTAAAATTTAACCCGGTCAATTTTATTTTGCACGAAGGTTTTATCGATCACGACCTGAAAATTTGCTGTTACACCGATCACCAGATTTTTGAGCGGTACCACCGATTTAAACTGAAGACCCGCAAAGCAGAGCGCGAGGCCCTTTCGCTGAAGGAACTGAATATGCTGCACCAGGGTGATTATGTAGTGCACATCGACCACGGAATCGGGAAATTTGCCGGCCTTGTAAAAACCGAGGTAAACGGGAAAATGCAGGAAGCTATCCGGCTGGTTTACAAGGATAACGACTCGCTGTTGGTAAGTATTCATTCGTTACACCGAATTTCGAAATTTAAAGGAAAAGAAGGAACAGAACCCAACATCAACAAACTGGGCAGCGGGGCATGGCAAAAACTAAAAAGCCGCACCAAAGCAAAAGTGAAGGACATTGCCAAAGAACTGATTGCATTGTACGCCCGGCGCAGAAGCGAAGAGGGATTTGCCTTTTCTCCCGACACGTACATGCAGACCGAACTCGAAGCATCGTTTATTTACGAAGACACACCCGACCAGGAAAAGGCCACCGTTGCCGTGAAACTGGACATGGAAAAACCAATACC
>JBBIVS010000356.1:0-4368 GCA_037439605.1 Draconibacterium sp.
GGGCGATAAACGAAAAGGATAACCGGCCTGGAGCACTATTAAAATTTAACGAATTTTACAGGCAAATTGCTTTTGGAACCGGGACCGGATTACGGTTTGATATGACTTACTTCATACTCCGTCTGGACCTGGGAATGAAATTACGGGATCCGTCAATATCGGAGAACAAAGGATGGATTCCAGGTTACAGGCCTTATACAAGCCGTGATTTCAATTTTACTTTTGCAATTGGATATCCTTTTTGATCTCTTTCCATTTTTATGTAGAGCTTTTTCTATTGTGTTTTATTTTTTGCATTTTTGGGGCTCTGAAAATCAGAAATAGCAATATTTTCAAATTAATTGATTACAAATTAAAAGAAATAACATGACAGGACTTCCTAATCGTGAATCTTTCGGCTCAAAGTTTGGTGTTATTGCTGCTGCTGCCGGTTCTGCGGTAGGTTTGGGAAATATTTGGAGATTTCCTTTGGTTACTACCCAAAATGGTGGCGGTGCATTTCTTTTGATTTATATAGGTTTTGTTCTTTTAATAGGAATACCTGTAATGCTCTCTGAATTTTCCATTGGAAGAAAAGCCCAGTTGAACGCATTTGGATCCTTTAAAAAACTGGCTCCCGGAACGCCATGGTATTTGGTTGGTTTTTTGGGTATTTTAACTGCATTTGCAATCTTGGCTTTTTACAGTACTGTTGCAGGATGGACGTTGGAATATTTATTTCAGGCAATTACCGGGAAATTGATTCATGTGAAAAATATGGATGAAAATTTTGCTGAATTTAGTTCTGGCACATTTCGTCCTTTATTTTGGCAATTTGTTATAATGCTCATAACCGGAATTATTGTTTATGCAGGGATTAGTAAAGGAATTGAAAAATTTACTAAAATTCTGATGCCAATATTAGCTGTGCTGATTATGCTGGTTGCAATTCGGTCGGTGACATTTAGTGGTGCATTTGAAGGGGTAAAATATCTTTTCGTTCCCGATTGGTCATTAATAAGTTTTAAAACTGTTTTAATGGCGTTAGGTCAGGCTGCATTTTCACTTAGTATTGGGATGGGAACACTAATAACCTATGGTTCTTACATTCAGAAAGACAATCATTTGCTAAGAACTTCAGCTCAGGTTGCCTTTACCGATACATTTATCGCAATTATGTCAAGCTTGATGGTAATACCTGCAATTTTTGCTTTTTCAAATGTAAATATAAATGACCTGTCTCCCGGGCCAGGCTTGGTTTTCGAAGTTTTACCCAATGTTTTTAATGCCATACCGGGAGGTCTTGTTTTATCGGCAATTTTCTTTTTTTTGTTGGGTGTTGCTGCTCTTACTTCAACAATCTCGGTGCTTGAAGTTGTAGTAGCTTATTTAAAAGAAGAATTAAATATGTCCCGGCGTAATGCCACAATTATAGCAACAATTGCAATAACAGGGTTGGGTGTATTGGCAACAATGTCTTTTGGTGTTTTAAGTGATTTTACAATATTTGGGAAAACTATTTTTGGAATACTTGATTACGTATCGGCAAACATAATGTTAACTTTTGGAGCATTATTAATAGTTATTTTTGTAGGTTGGAAAATGGGCAAGTCTGAATTCATTAAAGAAACCAGTAATCAAGGGACTATTCAATCCGGGTTATTCAAAATTGTATTTTTCATTATTCGTTATATTGCTCCAATAGCAATAGGAATAATTGCCGTTGCAACATATTTTATTAAAGGAATTGTATAATCTGTTTACCAAACAATTCAATATAAATTGAACAGATTCATGAGCAGAAATTTCAGTCGGTTTTGGAAAGCATATAACGAATATTCGAAAAGTGACAGAAATGCAATTTTGATTTTGGGCGTTTTGATTTTAATTTCGTTAACAGCAACGGTTATTGTAAAAAATATTCACCTGAAATCAAAATACAATTACACTGATTTTGAGGAATTGATTAGCAAATGGGAAGTTCAGGAAATTAATAATTCAGGGAAGGCTTTATTTACTTTCAATCCAAATACGGTTACACCTGAGAAACTTGACTCAATCGATTTGCCAGAAAATATCAAACGAAATATGTTGAATTACAGAAAAGCGGGGGGGAATTTTTACAAAATTGAACAAGTTCGAAAGATATACGGAATGAATGACAGCATTTTTAATGTTATTAAAGATTATATTGTTATTTCAGTTGAACCGGATAAATTGTATCAGGAAAGCAATAAATCACGTTCACCAATTTCAGATATTTCAGAACAACATAAACAAGAAGAGAAAACAGGAACTGATATGCCTAATGAATCAACCGGTTTTACTCAGTACAGTACTTTGAGAATTGAATTAAACAGCGCCGATTCGGCAGATTTGGTGAAACTTAACGGGGTAGGGCCTGTTTTCGCGAAACGCATATTAAAATACCGCGACTTGTTGGGCGGGTTTTATTCAGCGCATCAATTACTCGAGGTATATAATTTTCCGGAGGAAACTTTTCGAAATATTGAAAACAAAATTTCTGCGGATACTTTACTTTTAAAAAAGATACGTCTAAATTTTGCTGAGTATCCCGATTTGATAAGGCATCCGTATTTAAACAAAAAGCAAATTGAAGCGATTTTGAATTTCCGCGAAAAAAACGGTGCTTTTTATGAATTAGAACAGGTTATATCAAACGGGCTGGTTGATGACAATACATTTTTAAAATTAAAACCATATTTAACCTGTCGTTAAATAAAATTAAAACAATTTGAGTGAATAGGAAATATAATTTTTTTCGTTTAAATTTGATTTCAATGGAATAATTTCTAAATTTGCGCCTCAATTTTTTAAAAATAAAACCGCAAAAGATGATAGTTATTCCGGTAAAAGAAGGAGAAAATATTGAAAGAGCTCTGAAAAGGTTCAAAAGGAAGTTCGAAAAAACAGGCGTAATAAAAGAATTACGCGACCGACAGAAGTTTACAAAACCTTCGGTGATAAAAAGGGAAGAGAAAAAAAAGGCGATTTACGTTCAGGGATTGCAACGCCAGGAAGACTAATTGAATTTGGTGATTCCTGGATTTATTTGAACTAAATGGGTTATCAGGAGTCGTTTATCAATTATTTGACTTTCGAGAAGAGAAGCTCTTCTCATACTGTGGTAGCATATAAAAATGACCTCGATCAGTTTGTTCAGTTTTGTGTACAGATGGTCGGGGAATTTAATGTTAAAAAGGTAGATGCTAAACTGGTCAGAAACTGGATTGTTCAGCTAATGGAAAACGAACTTTCGGCGCGCTCAGTAAACCGGAAAATAACAACAGTAAAGTCATTCTTCAAATACCTTGCAAAAGAGCAAATTGTTGATAAAAACCCCGCAACTTATTTGTCATTGCCAAAAATACGAAAGAAGTTACCCAATTTTGTAGAAGAAAAAAATCTCAATCATTTACTTGACGATGGGTTCTTTCCCGATGATTTCAAAGGCAATCGTGATAAGTTAATAATTACATTGCTGTATGGCACCGGAATTCGTCTGGCTGAATTGTTAAATTTAAAGGATAGTGATTTTGATATCAAAATGTGCTTAATAAAAGTTCTTGGGAAAAGGAAGAAAGAAAGAATAATTCCTTACCCGGCTTCAATCAATCACTTATTGCAAATGTATATCGAAATCAGGAATAATACTTTTAAGCAAAAAACTGAACGTTTGCTGATTACAGAGAAAGGAAAAGCAGTATACGAAAAATTGGTTTACAGGGTGGTAACGCAGAATCTGGCAAAAATAACTTTGCACGAAAAGAAAAGCCCGCACGTTTTAAGGCACACATACGCAACCCATTTATTAAACAGAGGAGCCGATCTAAATGCGGTAAAAGAATTGCTTGGACACTCAAATCTAGCGGCAACCCAGATTTATACTCACACATCTTTCGAACGATTGCATGATATTTATAAACAAGCCCATCCAAGGGGTTAAAAATTTGTTATTATGGAAGTTAAAATTAATTCAGTGCATTTCACTCCCGATCAAAAATTGGTGGATTTTGTAAATAAAAAAGTAAGTAAACTTGATACTTTTTTTGATGGTATCATAAATGCTGAAGTAACAATGAAGGTATTAAAGCCGGAAACGGCAAACAACAAGGTTTCTGAGTTGAAGATATCAATACCTGCAAACGGTTATTTATTTGCAAAAAAGCAAGCTGATTCATTTGAGGAAGCTACTGATTTGGCAATTGATGCAGTGCGAAAGCAACTGGGTAAATACAAGGAAAAGCTTAAAAACAAATAAAATTTGAAAATAGCCCATCTTATTTTTAGTTTTTTAAAATAATATTTTTACATTTGCAAACCCAATTTGGGGGCGTTCAGGAAACGGCTGAATATAAAGGATTTTGA
>JBBIVS010000357.1:0-4351 GCA_037439605.1 Draconibacterium sp.
GGTCCAACGGGTTCAACCTGTTTTAATCCTCCAAAGCGGCTTCCCATTCCGGCTGCCAAAATCAATAATGTTGGTTTCATATTTAAAATTTTATGTTTTTGTATTTGCTGAAAATGAATATTGCAAGTTTTTTAACAGGGGTCAAAAATATAAAAAAGGCCGGTTGTTTGAATTGGAAAACAAAAAAAGGCTGCCCGTTTCTGAGCAGCCTTTTTTATCTGAATTTTATTCTTCCTTGTACATAAAATTGTACGATTCGTCGTGCTGACTGATGTCGAGCCCGATTTTTTCACCATGCGGCGATATGCGCAGCGGCACTATTAAATCGGTTATTTTGTACATTAACAGCGATCCTCCGAATGTAAACACAGAAACAATTACAAGAGCAAGCAAATGAAAAAGGAAAGTGGTGGTTTGGCCATGAATAAGGCCTACTTCGCTTGCAAAAACCGCGGTGGCCAGCATACCAACGATACCGCCCATTCCGTGCGCAGGAAATACATCGAGTGTATCATCAAGTGTTGATTTAGTTCTGAGTGTAATTGCATAGTTACTGACAATAGCGGCAATTACGCCAATAAAAATGCTGGAACCCACATTTACAAAACCTGCTGCCGGCGTAATGGCAACCAATCCAACCACCAACCCGATGGCCGAACCTACTGCCGATGGTTTTTTCCCTTTTGCCGCATCGTAAAAAATCCAGGTTAACATTGCCGCTGCCGAAGCTGTATTTGTGTTAACTAAAGCAGAAGCGGCTACTCCGTTTGCTGCAAGTGCCGAACCTGCATTAAAACCAAACCAGCCAAACCAAAGCATACCTGCACCAAGTAAAATATACGGAATATTGGCGGGTTTAAATTCTTTTTGGTCTTTTCGGCGTCCCAGGAACAAGGCTCCTGCCAGTGCGGCAAATCCCGCCGACATGTGTACAACAGTTCCTCCCGCGAAATCGAGCACGCCCCAGTTGCGTAGAAATCCGTTGGGATGCCAGGTCCAGTGAGCCAGTGGCGCGTAAATAAAAATAACGAAAAGGCACATAAACAACATATAAGCGCGGAATCTCACCCTTCCGGCAAATGAGCCGGTTATGAGCGCAGGGGTGATAATTGCAAATTTTAACTGAAACATGGCAAAAACTGCCAGGGGAAAAGTTGGCGCCAAATCAGGATGTGTTCCTGCCCCGACTCCGCGAAACATGAAAAATGTAAGCGGATTTCCAAAAAGGCCAAATCCCTCGCTCCCGATACTCTCGCCAAACGCAATGCTGAATCCCACAACCACCCACAAAACACTTACTATTCCCATGGCAATGAAGCTCTGCATCATGGTCGAAATAATGTTTTTCGGATGCACCATGCCACCGTAAAAAAAGGCAAGACCAGGCGTCATTAACAGAACCAGGCCTGTTGCAGTAAGCATCCAGGCAGTATCTCCTGAATCAATGCCTGTTAAATCCCGCTCTACTATTCCGACAGGAATTATTACGCCTAAAAAGGCAACAATGATTAAAATCGCTAAAATAATCCACCATCTTACTGTACTTTTCATAGATTCAAAATTTAAATTTTGCTGTCTTTGTGCTACGAAACTAAAATAAATATGTAAATTGTGAAATATATTTTCAATTAAAATAGAAAATAGATAATTTATTATTGGTTTTGTTAACCATTTGATAACAAAAGAAGAAAATATGGAGATAATTATTCAAATGTTTTCATTTTGTTACTTTTATTATAATGTTTGAACATTATATAATTATTATGATATAATATTCATATTTTTATTGGAAAATTGTAAAACATGACACTGAGAAATAAGTTGGATGATATTGATTTGAAGATTCTGGATATTATAACAAAAAATGCCAGGATTCCATTCAAAGATGTTGCCGTTGAGGTAGGAATTTCAAGAGCGGCAATTCATCAGCGTGTTAACCGGATGATTGATTTAGGAGTTATAGTCGGTTCTGGTTATCATATCGATCCCAAAAAGGTTGATTTCAGAACTTGTACTTACATTGGAATATTTCTTGAAAAGGGAGGGTTATTTACCGAAGTGGTGGAACGGCTGAAAAGCATTCCTGAAATTGTTGAATGTCATTATACAACCGGACAATATGCCATTTTTATCAAGGTTTACGCCAGAGATAACGAACACCTTAAAACCATTTTAAGCGGACAAATTCAAAAAATACCGGGAGTTTCAAGTACCGAAACGTTTATTTCCCTCGAGGAATCTTTTAAAAGAACCATTCAGATAATGGATTAATTCCGCTGGCGCACTGCCTCATAAATCATTAACCCTGCCGAAACAGAAACATTCAGCGACTCAATATTCCCAAACAAAGGAATTTTAAGTCGTTGATCGGCAATATTTAATATTGACTGTGAAATACCACTTTCTTCAGAACCCATTACAATGGCCACTGGTAATTTGAAATTACCCTGGGTGTAAATTTTATCTCCTTTTTCGGTAGCCGCCACGATTTGAATCCCCGAATCTTTTAAAAACTGAACAGTTCTAAAAAGACTGGGGACTTTACATATTGGAATATAATGCAGGGCGCCGGCTGATGTTTTAATGGCGTCGGCCCCGATTTGTGCCATCCCCTTTTCAGGAATAATAATAGCATCAACCCCGGCACATTCAGCCGACCTTGCAATAGCCCCAAAATTTCTGACATCCGTTATCTGGTCCAGTATAAGAAGCAGTGGCTCTCGGCCTTTTTCAAAAAGCGCAGGTAATATCATTTCGATGCTGGTGTATTCAATTGGCGAAATGAATGCCAGAACTCCCTGGTGATTTTTTCGGGTTATCCGGTTTATTTTTTCAAGCGGTACAAACTGAAATGTTATGCTGTTTTCTTTAATTAACGAAATCAGTTGGTGAATTAATTCATTGTTCAATCCGGTTTTGATAAAAACTTTCTCGATGTTTTTCCCTGTATTGATTGCTTCAATAACAGCCCGCGTTCCATAAATATATTCGTCTTTATCCATTACCAGTTTTTTTTAAGTTTCCAGTTTTCAAGTTCCTCATGTTGTTTTTCCCATAATTCCATTGCTGTTTTAAGCTGCTTTTTCAGTATTTCATATTTATCGAAAATGGAGTGATCGTCAAGTTTTTCGGCAGAAGATAATAATCTGTCAAGTTCAGCGCTTTCATTTTCAATGTTTTGAATTTCAGTTTCTGTCTTTTCAACCTGTTTTTCAAGCCTCGAAATATTTTTGCTGATTTCTTTTTGTTCCTGAAAGCTGATTTCCTGCAATGAATTAATTTTTGTGTTATTTATTTTTTCAGTTTTTCGCGCATTTGTATTTAATTCAAGCTCTTTCAGCGATTCAATTTTCTTTTTCTCCAGAAAATCATAAATACCACCCAAATGCTGTTTTACTTTTTTATTTCTGAATTCGTAAACGCAGTTAACCAATCCATCAAGAAATTCACGGTCGTGAGATACAACCAGCACCGTTCCATCAAAATTAATCAAGGCATTTTTTAAAATTTCTTTTGAACGGATATCGAGATGGTTGGTAGGTTCGTCGAGCACCAAAAAATTAACCGGTTCGAGCATCAGTTTTATCATTGCCAGCCTGGTTTTTTCACCACCGCTCAACACTTTCACTTTTTTATCCACATCTTCACCCGAGAACAAAAAAGCTCCAAGAATATCCCTGATTTTGGTTCTTACATCACCAACCGCAATTTGATCAATCGTTTCAAAAACTGTAATATCTTCGTTTAAAAGCTGCGCCTGGTTTTGTGCAAAATACCCGATTTTCACGTTATGCCCAAGCGTTAATTCACCTTCGTGCTTTATTTCCTGCATAATTATTCTGGCAAGAGTTGTTTTTCCCTCTCCATTCCGGCCCACAAATGCAATTTTTTCGCCCTGTTCAATTTTGAAATCAATATCATTTAAAACCAGAAGATCATCGTAGCTTTTACCGATATTTTTTGCCTCAACAACTACTCTGCCCGAACGTGGAACCGGCGGGAAATTGATTTTGAAGGCTGAATTATCAACTTCTTCAATTTCAATCTTATCAATTTTTTCAAGTTGCTTAATTCTCGATTGCACCTGAACCGCCTTGGTTGCCTTGTACCTGAAACGTTCAATAAAGGTTTCAATGTCTTCAATCTGTTTTTGCTGATTTCGGTAAGCAGCAAGCTGAATTTCACGTTGTTCTGTTTTCCATGTCATGAATTTTGTGTAATTCATTTTTTGGTCTGTAATTTTACCCAGCGATATTTCAATGGTACGGTTACAAACGGCATCGAGAAAAGCTTTGTCATGCGAGACAAGAACGATTGCCCCGTTGTAATTTTTAAGAAAATCTTCCAGCCA
>JBBIVS010000358.1:0-4325 GCA_037439605.1 Draconibacterium sp.
AATATTCCGAAAGAAAATATAATTTTTTGTGCTTTTGAAGATAAACATAAAATTTACGATAACTTAAACATCGACAGTATTGCATCAAAAGTTTACTTCCGGTCATTTGCCGAAAATCTAGAAAAACAGCATTTTTTTGACAGCATTATTGAAATTGAACCTTTTGATTACAGCAATACCCGTTTAAGTGATGTGCGGATTCGTTTAAATAACACAGATGATTCGCTAGATACTGAAAATACAACATCTGTAATTCCTGAAATTCAGAATCTCACCAAACTGATAAACCTTTATACAAATAAACCAAACACAAAATTTATCGACCGGGATTTTGGATTGTATTCAAGAGAAGAATTAACGCAAATAGCAGATTCCACCGGAGCTGACATGTTGTTTTCGCTCGACTGGTTTGCTGCTGCTGATGGCATTTATTCTTCAAAATATTTAAATAATTACTATTCCCATGAAGCCAAAGAAGTGGTTAAAATTATTGTATGCTGGAATTTTTACGACATGAATAAACTGGAACTGAACTACTCGCACAGGAAAATCGATACTGTTTCATGGATTAAACCAGCCTATAATTTACGCGAAGCACGGAAAGTTTTACCTGACCGGCTGGAAGCTGTTTATGTGGCAGCCGATATTGCAGGATTGGAATTTGCCGAATTTCTTGTTCCGCACTGGGTTGAGGTTGATCGGATGTACTACAAATCAAAACACGGTGAACTAAAAAAAACAGAAGCGTTTATAAAACAAAATCAGTGGCTCGAAGCCGCCGCAATCTGGAGAAAATACACTTCAAACAAAAACAAATCAGTTGCAGCGCTGAGTATGTATAACATGGCGCTCGCGTGCGAAGTGAATGGTGAAATGGATGCCGCCACCGACTGGGCAATAAAGTCGTTCTATGTATTTGGAAATAAAAAGCCCGAACATGCATTTAACTGTTTTGAATACATTCGCATTTTGGCACAACGTAAACAAGATATTAAGCAAATTGAACGGGTACCGGAATTAAAAAACGAACCTAACCTGTTCTAATTCAATTCAATCATTACCACTGATTTGGCCGGGACATTAACACTAACAGCACTTCCCGAAACTTTAACATCTTTAAAATCTTTCAACGTAACATCTTCATTTTTCCCAAAATCGTTAAACGAATTTATTTTTTCTCCGGTAACGATACTTCCTTTCCCAAAACTAACTTTCTGCATTCCCCTTAAATCGCATGAAACTTCGATGTTTTTGGATGGATTGAGATTTGTAATTGTCACATGAATTTTTCCTGAAGCATCTTTTGAAGCCGTTGCAGATAACGCCGGAACAGATTCATTTCCCAGTGTGTATTTTTCACTCTGTAAATCAGATGGGAGCAGAGTTGCATCGTGATGAACCGTGTACATTTTAAACACATAAAACGATGGTGTTTTTACAATCTTATCCTCTTTGGTAAGAATCATCGCCTGCAACACATTTACGGTTTGCGCTATGTTGGCCATTTTTACGCGATGTGCGTATTTATTGAAAAGGTCGAGATTGACCGAAGCAACCAAAGCATCGCGCAATGTATTTTGCTGGTACAGGAAACCGGGATTTGTTCCGGGTTCAACATCATGCCAGTTGCCCCATTCGTCAACAATTAAACCAACCCTGTTTCTCGGATCGTATTTATCCATAATGCGGATATGTTTGTCGAGTAATTCATCCATAAACAGTGTTTTTTTCATTGTGGTGAAATACTCTTTTTCGTCGAACTGGGTAGCTGACCCTTTTTTGCCCCAATCGCCGCAAACCGTATAATAATGCAGTGAAATTCCCTGGAAACTACCACCCGGGTTCCCGTCTTTCATCAGCGTTTCCATCCAGTGATAGTCGTCAACATTAGGTCCACAGGCCACTTTATACAGCCGGTTATTGCCATAGTTTTTTGTAAATGTGGAGTAACGTTTCATTTCATTGGCGTAATATTCCGCAGTCATACTTCCGCCACAACCCCAGCTTTCGTTCCCAACTCCCCAGTATTTAACGCCCCAGGGTTCTTCACGGCCGTTTGCCTTTCTCAAATCAGTCATCGGGCTGATGTTCGACGAGTTCAGGTATTCAACCCACTGCGACATTTCCTGCACCGAACCGCTTCCCAGATTTCCACAAATTACCGGTTCGCAATCGAGTTGGTGGCAAAGTTCCAGAAATTCATGCGTTCCAAAATGATTGTTTTCTGTAACCCCTCCCCAGTGCGTATTTATCATTGTTGGTCGTTCGTTTCTTGGACCAATTCCGTCCATCCAGTGGTACTCGTCGGCAAAACAACCGCCCGGCCAGCGAAGATTCGGGATTCCAATCTCTTTTAAGGCTGAAACCACATCATTTCTGATTCCGGCAGTATTTGGAATTTTTGAATCCTCACCCACCCAGTAACCACCGTAAATACAGGTTCCAAGGTGCTCTGAAAAATGACCGTAAATGTGTTTACTGATTTTTTCCTTACCCAAATCGGTGTTAATAACGATTTTGTTTTGTGCAGTTGCTGAAAAAACAACCATTACTGTTAATGCGAAAAATAGAATCCTGGTTTTCATTTTATCCTGGTTTTTGGTTTAAAATTTTAAGTGCTAAACTAACACTTAAAATTAAAAAAACAACACCAATAAATTTAAAATGAATTTTACAGCTGTTGATTAAATTTAGGAAACTTAACTTTTACACTTTATCAATTCAGCAAGTGCGGTTGTTGTTAGTGATTTGAAGTATTCCATTAGGTTTTATGAGAGCTTTGTTTATTACAATATATCTAATATTTTTATTTAATCAGTGTTCTTATTAGAACTCTAATGCATTGAATATGAATAACAAAAAACTAAGTCATTTCAGATTCTACTAATTAATTACTAATAAAATCACGAATAATTCCATTTTAAATCTCAACTGAATAATTCGATATTGCATTTGCTATTTTAAGCTTCAAGCTTTCTGAATAATCAGGTTCATTTACAATTGAATAGATTATTTCTGAAAGCAGTTCCTTGTCAATGTTACCCGCTGCCAAATGGTAACTGATAATCTCCATGCGAAACAAATACTCTTTGGCTGCATTGATATACCCATTCTTTAACAAAAACATGCTTCCCAGGGTAATGGCAATTCGTTTATTTCCATCCTGAAAACAGTGGCCTTTATTGGCAACAAAAAACAGGTGTGTTAATTTATCTTCGAAAGTTGGATAATAATCGTCGACTTGTATGTGCTCAATTGCAGCCAAAAGTGAGTTCAGGCTGATAATTCCCTCAGTTCCGCCACCGCTAATTTCGATTGTTTTTTTGTGAATCGAAATTACTTCTTCCATATTGTTGAAGTAAACGAAAGCCATTACTCGCTGTCTTTTAGTCGTTTAAAAACATCTTCAGCTTCTTTCAATTGTTTCTCAAAATCGATGCTTCTGTCGCCAATGAACCTTTCAAAATCGGCTGGCGTAACTGAAGTGATGTACTCGCTCAATTTATGGTGAAAAGCGTCGCGAAAATATTTATCGCGTGATGCCATTTTTATCCGGGCATCCTCGATGTGCGGTAAATTGGCCGGATGGAGGGCAAAATCATTTACAACTTCATCCACCTCGTGCGAAGTAAGCATACGCCCCAATTGTCTGGCACGTTTTTCAATTTCGAAAGCGATTCCGGCTTCAAATGACGCAATGAGTTTTAATACCTCTGCATACATGGTATCGCGGGCGTTTTCGTTGTCGGCAAGTTTTAGAATCTGTTTGTATTCTTTTGCATTTTCCCTGAATATAGCCTGATAAATACGGTCGGTGTAAAGTGAATACTTATAATTACCGAGAGCGACATACTTACTTAATGCACTTGTAAAATTTTTACGGTATTTGTGTTCTCTGATGGCATTAATCAGGTAGTCTTCGTCGTTGCGGTTTATGTATTTTGTGCCGCCTCCAGTGCGCTGATTGATTGTGTCGATTACAATATCGAGTATTTTGCTGCGCAGGTGCCGGGCTTTTTCACTTTCGCGCAACAGCATGGCAAGGTTTAAAAACGAACGGAAATTAAACAAGCCCAAGGATGTAGTTTTGGTCGTCTTATTAATAAGATGACCAAATTGTAACTTAAACTCTTTCAGTTGTTTACCCTTACTTAAAATATATCCGTTGTGTTTAAGTTCCTCCTCGAAATTTGCCAGATAACGATTTAATGTAGAAAGGTCGATTTCAAAAAAATCAATCAGCATTTCTTTCGTAAAACGATATTCGCCTTCAAAGAGCATTCCAGGCAAACCAATATACTCCTGTATGCGTTGCAAAGCATATT
>JBBIVS010000359.1:0-4317 GCA_037439605.1 Draconibacterium sp.
TAAGTTAAATTTTCGCCACTTTTTTTTATAAACTTTTTAGTTTCGCCAACACTGTCCTGTGGAGAATAGATGAATTCGACTTCAGGAATCAAATCCATGTTATCTTCAATTTCATCAAACATAAGTTTATTATCCGAAACATTTAGTCCGGATAATTTTTCCATGTATGAAAAATCGGGTATTTTATCCAGTTTGTTTTTCTGAATATTAAAAATGCGCAAACTGTCAAGGCTATATATGTTTGAAGCGATTGAACCTGTTAAAAGGTTGTTTTCCAAAAACAAATTCTGAAGTTTTTTGAGATCGTACAATCCGACCGGAAGTGAACCTGAGAGTTGATTTGATGATAAATCTATTTCTACAATATTTGTAAGAAACCTGATTTCTCCCGGAATCTTTCCCGTTAAACGGTTATTGTTGAGCCATAATAACTCCAGATTGACAAGCCCTCCCAAGTCATCCGGAATCTCGCCTGTCAACTGGTTATCAGAAAGCGAAAGCACAAGTAAATTCGATAATTGTCCAAGTTTCCCTGGTATTTTTCCGGTTAACTGATTGCTGCTTAAGTTTAATTCTTCAAGATTTTGAAGGTTCCCAAGTGCCGATGGAATGGTGTCTGACAATTGATTTTCATATAAATATAAATAATTTAAATTGGTCAGCTCCGATAGTTCAGCCGGGATTTTCCCGGTTAACTGATTTCCGTTTAAAATTAAACTCAACAGGTTTGAAAGTTTTGAGAGTTCGGCAGGAATTGTATCTGTTAATTGATTTTTATCTAATTCAAGTGAATTTAGTTTTGAAAGGTTGCCCAATTCAGATGGAATCTGTCCGGTTAATTGATTGCCGGATAACATCAGTGCACTTAAATTTGTCATTTGTCCAAGCGACGCAGGTATGTTACCGGTTAATTTATTATCATACAACAGCAAATGATTAAGTTTTTTCAATTGTCCAAGGGATGCTGGAATTGAACCTGACAGTTCATTATTATCGAGATATATGAGCAGTGCGTCAGTGAGTTGACCCATTTCAGTTGGCAACGGGCCACTAAACTGATTATCAGACATAAAGAAAATCTTACATTTTTTAAGTTGCCCTATCTCACCAGGTATCGGACCGGTTAATTGATTCACAGATAAACCCAATGTCAAAAGATTTGTCAGTTGCCCTATTTCCGGTGGTATTGAACCCGTTAAATGATTTGCCCCTAAATACAATGATTGAAGTTCAGTTAAGTTACCAATTTCTTTGGGTATATATCCGTTTAAATTATTTAAGTTTAATATAATATGCGATACCCTGCCCTGATTAAGATAAACACCATACCAGGAACTTACCGGCCCCACCAGCCAATTGGACTTATTAGTCCAGTTTAGCCCGTCGGTTGCATAGTATAATGTTACCAATGCCAGAGAATCTTTTTCGTTAGTTGCAGTCGCACTTTTTAATAATGAATTGCCGGTTTCATATTCTTTGATTTTATCTTCTGTTTCTTTTATCAGTCTCAAATGTTCGGCCTGAATCCATTCTTCCATTCTCCCACGATAACCAATTGGATTCAATGATTTCAGAATTTCATTTTTAATCAACTGGTTTAAAGATGAATAATCCGGATTAACGGAATTCTGATTCCGATTCGAACTATTGTTGAATTGTTGGGCAAAAAGCACGTTGCAAACCAGCAATGCAGGTAAAAGGAATAATTTTAGATTCATGATTTTTGGTTTTTTGGTTATATCTGCCGTTAATTGAAATTCAGTTACAATTTAATAAAAAAAGTGATATACGGAAATAGGGAAATATCATATAATTTACTGCCGGAATAGATGAAGCAATTCTTTTTAAAATCAAAAATGGCAGGTGTTTAATTCCCTGCCTTTTTGATAATTAAGCCTTATTTTGAAAATACCATTTTTTTATGAATAACTGTGCCATTAATTTCAATCCGTATATGGTAAATCCCGGTTGATACAAGCCTGTTATCATTACTTTTTCCGTTCCAGGTTAACCGGTGTACCCCGCTGCTCAGCATTTCAGAGGTTTGCAGTATTCTCACCCGCTGTCCCAACTGGTTCAGTACTTCAACCCTTACCTCAGAATCTTTTAACAGTCTAATTTCAATCGTAACTTCATCGCTGAATGGATTCGGGTAACATTTGATGTCAGGCTGGTCTGATGCAAACTTACCATCCAGTCCGGTAGTAGCGTATTTTTCAAGGCTGGCAAATGTAGTTTCATGTTTAGCAAAAGTGGATTTTCCTCTCACAATTTCAGGTTCAAGCGTGTATTCTGTGTTTTGTTTTGAATTCCATAGTTTCAGAGTAATAGGGTTGCCTTCGGTAAATCCAGGCATTCCCTGATTATCCTCAGCCGAAGCTGCAATGGAAACCGACTGATTACTGAGGTTGCGGGATGTTAATGCAACTGCCCCGACACAGGTTGTTCCATCAAAAACAGCCAGTTCATCGCCGGTCTGTAAAATATTTACCGGCAAACCAATCAGGTTGATGTTCATGTGGTTGAGGCCGTTTCCTTCAAATGCTGCTTTGAAATGATTTGTTGCAAGAAATTCTGGTTGAATTGAAGATGATTTCTGGTATGTTTCATTTATCCATAAAGTTGCGATAGCATTTAGTTTAATGTTGTAACCTTTCCCCGGAACAAAATTACCGATGTTGTTTTTCCAGCCGCCGTAAATACCCCAATCCTCAATGGAATTGCCTGCCTCGTCCTGAACTTTTACGAGTTTACCAGCGTTGATAAGTGGTTGTAAAACTTTCAGTGCATTAAAAGCTGATGTTTGCGGATATCCCATGATGTTCCAACCGCTTTTCAGCGGAATGGCAAACGGATATTTTACCGGCGTTCCGCAAATTTCAAAATTATCGTCTTTACTGACTTTAACCTTGTAGCCTTCGGTTGGCGATAATTTTCCGATGTAATTTTTCCAACCACCAAAAATACCCCAGTCCTCCATTGAACTCCCCGATTCATCCTGGATTTTAACAAGCGAATTATTGGTTTTGCAGTGCAGAAAAACTGTATCCAAACCGGCAAATTGAGGTTGATTTGGAGAAGAGAAAATATTCCAGCCGGTTTTGACTGTGTGTGTCTGACAAATAATATTTTCATTTGGCATTTCCAAAATATTCAAAAAATCTTTCCAAATGTAGGCTATCTGGTAAACAGTTTTTGAGCCATGAGGTACATAAAGAATGCAGGTGGTTTTATTTACATTGTAAAATGCATCAATAACCTTGCTCAAGGAAGGCGGCACCTTCCAGCCCACGGTTATTGATGCCAAACTACTGCAACTGTCAAAAAAGCCATCTCCTATGGCAGTTACAGATGAAGGGACAAAAGCCGAAATTAATGAGGAACGATCCCAGAAAGCATACTCTCCGATTGTTTTCATTGAAGATGGAATGGTAATATTGGTTAACCCATTGCAACTTGTAAAAGCATATTCCCCGATTTCTTTTACAGTGGTTGGAAACACAAACGATACCAGGCTGTTTTTTCCATACCAGCCATCATAAAAGGCAAATTCGGGAATTGTGTTTGCCGGGTAATTGTTATATCCATATGAAGTTCCCGCGTAACCATTATATTCTAAAATGGTAACCTCGCTTAAATCAATCTCAGCCAGCAATGGCATATCATCGCGCATGGTTTTAAAATCACGCGCATCGATTGCGCCGGTTAATGAAAGGTTTGTAATTACCGCAAGTTGTCCGGCAAAAAGCGTTTTTAAGTTTCCAGCGGTAACTTCAATTTTAAGGGATTGTTTAACAGTTATTGTCTGAGGTTCAAAACCTGCCGCCGTTACGGTTATGGTTGCTGTTCGCGTAGCTCCGGTATTTTCAGTTACGGAAATAACCAAATTATGCGATCCTGCCGTTCCTGAAACCGGATTGATACTCAGCCATGATTCGCCCGAAGTGGCTGTCCAGGCTTGGCTCGAATTAATAATGACATTCTCAGTACCTGCATTTAATCCCATATCAATTGTGTATTTTGAGAGAAAAACACCCGGTAATTCAACTATATTCTGAAAATCCTGCCAAATTCCCGCAGCCTGGTATGCTGTTTTTGAACCATACGGAACATAAAGTATGCAAGTGGTTTTATCGACATTATGGAATGCATCATATATTGAACTTAAGTCGGGCGGTAACGGCCAGCCCACGGTAATGGAAGCCAAACTGCTGCAATCTCCAAAAAAATAATCCTCAATGGCGATAACAGATGAAGGGATCACAGCCGAAATCAGTGAATTGCAATTCAGGAAAGCTCCATATTCAATATATTTTA
>JBBIVS010000360.1:0-4314 GCA_037439605.1 Draconibacterium sp.
GAATGGTAGCCAGCAAGCTTCCTGAAACTGGAATTAATCCCGCCCTTTTTCCCGAAATGTAATAATCAGCCGGAGTTTTAACTTTGAAATACGAGTAAACCCCAACTGCCAAAACAACAATAAAATAAACTGCTATGATGATTTTTGCCTGCATAATTAATGCGTAAATATCGGAAAATCTATTTCAATATTGTACTTTCGTTAATCAGTACAACTGTATAAAATTTAAATCAACTATCAACTAATAACGATTTTCAGCAATTGACGAAGTTTCTGTTCATATTATTTCTTTTTTTTGGTTTGGTGTTTGAACTTAAATCGCAAAACTCAACAATTCCTGAGTTTGTTTGGGGCAATTCCTCATATTTCAATATAAATGTAGGAGAAACTATTTTTTACAACAACAATGAAATTACTCTGCTTAGGGTCGAAAATCATTTCAATCAGTTTAAAATTGGAGTAGATACAATAAGTATTAAAGTTAGCCGGCGAACACTGCCTCTGCAGGTTGGAACCCTGAGAATTTTTGTTGCTGATAATAAATATGTAAAAGCGTTGACAGCCGACAAAAAAGTTCATGGCTTGTTAAAAAAGGATGCCCTCATTTGTGTTTCAGGATATGAAGTTCCGTTGCTCGATCAGAATCAGTATTATTTCCCGGTTAGTTTTAATAATGGCTTTTTGTGGAGTACGGAAGAAGAAAGTCACATGTATTCATTTATCAACTTTGCTGAAAGAAAGGCAAAGGAAACCGATAGTAATCCCGGAATTGATTTCGACCTTCATGATGCGCGGGGTATTGAAAAACACTGGATTGTAGCAATTGAAAACAGTTCTGTTGTTTGGGTGGACGATAAAAATCAGGATAAAGCCGGAAGAGAAGCTTGTGTTCTGTTGGAAAGCTCATCGCAGCCAGGCATATTTTACGTTTACAAACATTTGAACAGTAAAAAAACGGTGGTAAAAAAGGGTCAGAAATTGATGAGGGGAGAACCAATTGGTACAATTTGGGGCGATGAAATCTGGGGGCATCTGACTTTTTCTGTGATTAAATCAGACACGGTTCCTTCTGTAAAGGATTGCAGCTACAATGCTGTAAATTGTTTTCCGCAAATTTTCGAGCTTTATTTTAAACGGACAGTGGGTGTCTCTAAAAATTTCTCGAAGGGAAGGATTTTTTTTGGAAAAAACCGCTCGCAAAACGGAAATCAGAAAAATGCCGATGCCTTTGAAGATTATTCGGGCAAAGGCTGGCTCCTTGGGAAATGGAATACTGCTGATAAAGTTGACTGGATTGCAAAAGGAAATGAAGGTAATGTACGACTGCGAAAAATAATGTTTGCCGGTTCTTCAGCTTATTTTAAAAACCCGGTCAACTTTTATGATTACGAAATTAATGTTCATAACGGCGCTTACCGCATTCGCGCAAAACTGGGAGATTTGGATTTACCCTCGTGGCAAAAAATTGACTTTGAAGGTGTAAATGCCGGAACTTTTTCACTCGCGGAAGGCGAACAAAAATGGACTAACGAACGGATTGTTAAAGTTAGCGATGGCAAACTAACCATCCGGATTTATGTTGACGAAAACAATGAAAACCCAGCAGGAATAAGCGAAATCGTTTTTCAAAAGGCGTATTAGTTTAATCATTTTAAACCGCGAATTCGCGAATTTTCATTAGCGTGTTCGCGGCAAAGATTTATTTTCAGAAGTGAAATTCCTTCCCCGTTTTTTACCTGTTCAATTTTAAACGCATCATTAAAAGCAAAAAGTGATGGCAATTGAGTGCAGTGCGACGGATAAAGTTTTTTAAACCCGTTATTTTTAAAAAATTGCACTGTTTCTAATGTTTGCCTGTCTTGTTGCAAAAGGTGAAATCAACCAATTACAGCATTTAGTTTCGAAATTCCGGTCACTTTTTTGCTTGTTCGCAAATGTTCCAAATACCGGAATGAGAACAGCCGGTTACAATGATTAATTCGTTATTTACAACTGCAGCCATCGCCGAATCGTCTTCAACAAAATCATCCTCGCTATTTTCAAATTCGAAGGAAGTTTCCTGGCTCTCAAAATCGTTCAAACGCGGAATTTCACCTAAAAACCAGAGATTGGTTGTAATTTGATAGGGATTGACTGACTCAACGAGAGTGAATTTTTGCAGAATTTCTTCATTTGAAAGACTCAACCCAACATTGCGATGGTCGCTTATTCCAAATCGTTTTGAAAATGTAGAGGGGTGTGTAATCAGTTTTAACTCCTCACGGTAAATTGTTCATTTTAATGGTGTTCAAATTTGGAAAACACAGGTTGTTTGATATTTATTGTAATATGGTTTGAATAACTATCTTTGCAAATCTTTTTTTGAACTTGAAATTATAATTAAAATGATACAAATAACACTTCCTGATAATAGTGTTAGGGAATATGAAGGACCCGTAAATGGTTATGAAATAACAAAATCGCTGTCAAACAGTTTGGCAAAAGAGGTTTTGTCGGTTTCGGTTAATGGTGAAGTCTGGGATTTGATGCGGCCAATTAACGCGAACTCAACAGTAAAATTAAATACATGGGAAAGCAGCGAAGGAAAAGAAACTTTCTGGCATTCTTCAGCACATTTAATGGCTGAAGCTATTGAATTTTACTACCCGGGAACCAAATTTGGTATTGGCCCAACCGTTGACACCGGATTTTATCTTCCTGAAGGAAATGTTCTTACCGACAAGGACTTGCAGAAAATTGAGCAGAAAATGCTCGAACTTGCACGTCAGAAAAATGCAATAGTCCGTTCTGAGATTTCAAAAGCAGAAGCATTAAAAATGTTTGCCGAAAAAAATGACCAGCTTAAACTTGAGTTAATCAGTGAATTGGAAGACGGCACAATTTCGATATACAACCAGGGAAATTTTACTGATTTGTGCCGCGGGCCGCACCTTCCGAATACAGAATACATTAAGGCAATTAAACTTACATCGCTTGCAGGAGCCTACTGGCGCGGCAACGAAAAAAATAAAATGCTCACTCGCGTTTACGGTGTTACCTTCCCGAAACAAAAAATGCTGGAAGAGTACCTGATAATGCTCGAGGAAGCCAAAAAACGCGACCACCGGAAAATCGGAAAGGAAATGGATTTATTTGCATTTTCCGAATCGGTGGGGCAGGGGCTTCCGTTGTGGCTGCCAAAAGGGACCCAGTTACGTTTGCAGTTGCAGGATTTCCTTCAGAAAGTTCAGAAAAAATATGGTTACGAACAGGTAATGACACCGCATATTGGCGATGTAAAACTTTACAAAACTTCAGGTCATTACGAAAAATATGGTAAGGATTCTTTTCAGCCCATTTCAACGCCGGTTGAAGGAGAATCATATTTGTTGAAACCAATGAATTGTCCGCACCACTGCGAGATTTATAAAATCCGCCCAAAATCGTACAAGGATTTGCCGGTTCGCATGGCCGAATTTGGCACGGTTTACCGTTACGAAATGAGCGGCGAATTGCATGGTTTAACCCGGGTTCGCAGTTTTACGCAGGATGATGCACATATTTTCTGTCGCCCCGACCAGTTAAAAGACGAATTCAAAAAGGTAATCGATATTGTTTTTATCATTTTCAAAGCGTTAAGTTTCGATAACTGGACGGCTCAGATTTCATTGCGCGACCCAAATAAACCTGATAAATATATCGGTACGCTCGAAAATTGGGAAAAAGCCGAACAGGCAATTATTGAAGCCTGCGAGGAAAAAGGTTTGGAAACGGTGACCGAATTGGGAGAAGCCGCTTTTTACGGGCCAAAACTCGATTTTATGATAAAGGATGCACTGGGTAGAAGCTGGCAGTTGGGCACAATACAGGTGGATTACAATTTGCCGGAACGTTTTCAGTTGGAATACGTTGGCTCCGACGATCAGCGTCACCGGCCGGTTATGATTCACCGCGCGCCGTTTGGTTCTATGGAACGTTTTGTTGCTGTATTAATCGAGCATACCGCCGGAAAATTCCCGCTGTGGCTAACGCCGGAGCAGGCAGTGGTTTTACCGATAAGTGAAAAGTATAATGATTATGCAAAAAAAGTTTCCGATTTTCTAAATAATTCCGATATTCGCACCGTCGTTGACGAGCGTAATGAAAAGATTGGTAGGAAGATACGCGACAACGAACTAAAAAGAACACCTTATTTGCTGATTGTTGGCGAAAATGAAGCTGAAAATGACACTATTTCAGTTCGCCGGCAGGGTGAAGGGGATAAGGGCGCAATGAAAACAAGCGAATTCGCTGATTTTATTTTAAAAGAAGTAAGAGAACAACTTTCAGGATTGT
>JBBIVS010000361.1:0-3858 GCA_037439605.1 Draconibacterium sp.
TCGGGAAAGGGTGATTTATTGAAATTATTTTTTTAACATTTTCAAGTCTATCACTCCCATTTTTCAAAATTCAGTTAAAAATCAAAAAACCTTTTGGTTTGATGGATTTTCCTTCCCAAAAAACCTCCGAATTGCCAAAGTTAACCAATACTTTTTTACCTGAAGAAAACACAGACTCCTGAATTTTGTGGTCGGTCGAAAGAAACCGGTGAGAAACCATTTCATCGGAGGCAATTTGCTCAAGCCACGGAATCACTTTTTTGTAGCTTTCAATAAATGTGTATTTATATTCTTCCCACCTTTCGCGGTCTAAATTCCAAAGCGGAGCAGAACCATACAGAATAGTGAACAAATCCTTCTTCCACCAGATTTCGGGTGTGTGGTGATTTCCGTCTTCCCATCGCCACGAAGTTACCACAGCATCGTGATAAACCAGTTCGTACAAAGGAATCCGGGTGTATTCGTTGATGGAATATTTCAGGTAGGTATCGTTTGCAACCCTGGTTCCAATCATTTGGGTTGGCCGCGGATTGCTTCGCCAGTCGCCTGTATAATAAATTGTACCTCTTTTTTCGATACCAGAGCCCCACCAGGTGCGCTGCAAGGTCATCATTCCATGCACATACGCCACATGGGCGTTCACATATTCGGCACCCCACTCGCCGCCAATGTACTGATTGTATTTATCTTCCATAATCTGGTGGTTTTTAATCACAGCCCGACAAAATTGCTCGCGGGTGAGCGGATGATCCTCCGAGTAACATTCGAAAACTCCGTTGGCCTGATAAACATCCAGAAAATAAGTTTCGTGCTGAAATTCCTTCAGTTTGGCTTCCACTTTCCGGTAAATTTCCGGACGGATAGCTTCAGGACAGGAAGTAGTGCCAAACTGGTTAAAATAAGTTTTCCCATCGCTTTTTCGGGCCGCCAGCGCATAGAATTTTCCGGGGTAAACCGTGTGTGCAAACCGCATGGGGCCAGTGAAATCGTATTCATAAAAAGCAGTGTCGCGTGTTTTCAAATCGGTAAAAAGTTCGTAACCGCCGGTAGCGTAACCAAGTTCTTTCAATTGATTGTCGAAACCGGATTCGGGATAAGGCGTGTGGTTGGCATCCCAGAGAAAGAGCGCTTTTTCAACGCCAGACGATTTCAATTCTTTTGCAAATTCCACATTGCGGGCTTTGTCCCAAACATAAATATGCACGCCGCCCAACATTTTTTCAAGTGCCGGAAAACGTTTTTGTTTATCCTTCAAACTGATAACCTGATTTTTTTCCCAGATGTATTTGCGGTAAGTTTTGGCTTGTGCAACATAACCGCCTTTATCGAAAAAGTGATAGGTGACTTTTCGGGAGTAGCCAAATTTGCCCATTGAAGGCAGCCAAAGCGGCGAAAAGGTTACCAGCCCATCTTCGCGGCGGGTTCGTAAACCGGCATCATAAGGCGTTTCCAGAATGGCCATGTAACCGGTTTCTAATTTTGTATCAACAACTCCCATCCAGGCCATGGCAAGTCCGCCGCCGGTGTAATAAGTTGCCCCGTTACTCATCGGATATTCCTTATCTTCTGCAGCCAGCAGTAATCCTTCGCCATCGGTCATCAGCAAAAAATGCCCGGTGGGAGTTTTAAAGGCAGCCGGAAATTCAAAATCGGTAATTGTGCTATTATTCTCTCCTGAAATAATAAATTCCAAAGTGGATTCGTCAGTCAAAACCACTTCAACATCAAGATTGTACTTTCCTGTCAATTTTAGATTGAGTTTGTTACTTTGTTGTTCTATTTTGTCAATAGTGAATTCTTCCTTTAACAGCAACTGCTCCCAGGTTTTTCCGCACCTTTTATCTGTTACCGAAAAATTAATCAACGATTCATTGAAAACAACTTCAATGTTTTTATCCGATAATGTTTTGTCGGCGGAAAATGCTTTAAAACCAAAAACGGTTAAAAAAAGGAAAGTGTTAAAATACAGGAGACTCGTGAAAATTTTGGTTTTCATCATTTATCAGGTTTAATTCCGGTTTATATTGGCGAAGATAAAAAAACCCTTCAAACGGCAATTGATTTTCTGTTGTTTCGGATCTTGTTTTAACATTTGGGAAGTTCAGTGTTATTATGAATTTTCAGGCTAAAATCGTTCCGCTTGTCAGGATTTTATTTGCAAGTATCTTTGGATTTCGTCCGAAAATTTCAGAATAAATGTTTGGATTTTGTCCTAAAAACACTTAATACCTGTATATAACTACATCATCCACAAGAAGATAATCTCCTGTATTTCCGGCAGCGGAAAACGAAATTATGCAACTTCCGTTTGTTACTTCGATATCGGAAATATTCAGTTGAAAAAACTTTTTGCTGTAATCCGACCATTCGTCCATGTTTTTGGCCAGCGGTATCTGGCATTGCAGTTTTTCACCGCCAAAACCTGAAACTTCAGCAATCATTTCTCCTGCTTCGCCAAACCTTTTTACCCTTGCGTGAAAACCGTATCGCCCATTGGATATTCCGGTGATATGCTGTGAAAGAGAAACTTTGAAACTGCCCTCTGCTCCCAATTTTACGCAGTTTTCGGTAACCGGCAAACTTTCTTTTCCATAAATGGCCGGCGTGCTGAGTTTATGACCCGGAGTAAAAATTGCATACGCAGTTGTTTCACCTTCAATTTTCCAATAATCAGGAATGCCGTCACTAACTTTATCGAAATGCGGATTATGCGCCACGTTTACTCCTGTCTGAAATTCAGGAACAGGCTGTTTTTCCATATCATCTACCGCAGAAACTGTTTTCACTTCGGTATTATTTCTTTTACCTTCCGGTTCAATGGCTCCCAAAGCAGGTGGAGTGCTTCGTTTTGCACCAAATTTATCGGTTTCAAGACCTTTTATGCGTTGCCCTTTACCTGTCCAGGGCGAACTTTCGGGCAACCTGTAACCCAAAACATCCCCTCCCGGAACCGGATTTACCCATCCCGGATCACCGGTAAAACTGTTAATATGTTTGCCAGATTTTGGCAGTCCCTTTACCCACAGGTTATATTCAAAAACAAAATTCTCCTCTGCAAAGCAGTTCTGCGATGCCCTGAAAATATTATTCCTGCATTCGTTTCCGCCTGTTGGTGATTTAAGATTTGTTGCAAACCTGATTCCGTCACCCCGGCCTTCGTAGGTATCTATGGTATTATTAAAAATTCTGACATTTTCATAAATGTTCTTTCTGTCGGTGTTGTTGTGGTCAATCCAATGGCCAACACCAGCACCAACACGCGACAATACATTGTTATAAATGTAAATATTCTCAACATGTGAAATGGCGGGATAATCGCTCCAACCGCCAAAATACTCCGAGCCCAGCAATATCCCTGTGGCCGGAACCTTTGCATTCGCACGGTTCCTGATATCGTTGGTTGAATAAATGTAATTGTTCCTGATGATGGCGTTTCGGGAACCGTCGAGATAAATTCCCACACTGAAAACGTCATAAACAATATTGTCCTCAATTAAAACCCCATCGGCAAATATCGCGTCGATTCCTTCTCCCCAACTGTCGTGCACAATATTGCCGCGAAAAGTGTTGTTCATGGCATGAGAACGGACTATCGCAGGAGGGATGGGTGGTTTTGAGTTTGCATTCATCACCTGTGGCCATCCGCCGGTAAGGTTATTGCAGTTTTCGAAGGCCATGCAGATGTTGTAAAGTTCGTTGCTTTCAATCAGGCATTCGTCGGAAGCCACCGAAAGGCCTACATAATCAAAATCGTGAATGACACAGTTTCTGATGGTAATGTTCTTACAATGTGTCAATCTCATTCCGGTACACTTTCCTTTTGCGAGTTCAAATCCATCGAAAACGATATGTTCGGAA
>JBBIVS010000361.1:3889-4310 GCA_037439605.1 Draconibacterium sp.
ATTCCATTGCCTTTTCCTTGCAATTGTGAAAAGTTGAAAACTGGTTTTTCATTTTGATACCGAACAAAAACAATGGGTCTGTCTTCGGCTCCTGTGCAAAAAATGGTTATTGGCTGTGTAACCTGATAAATTCCGCCTCTAACAAACACTGTGTCGCCAGGCTTTGCAAGTTCGCCGGCCTTTGTCAATGTTGCCAGTGGCGTTTTAAGGCTGCTTCCCTGATTGGTGTCGTTTCCTTTGGTAGTAATATAAAATGTGGTTGCCATTAAATTATTATTCAATAAAATAAAGGCAGAAATCAGGACAATCAAACGAAAAATACTGGCATCAACGATGGTTGACTTAGCGGGGACAGTTCCTGCTAAAGTACGGCAAAACAACTTCGACCTCGAAAGTCGAAGTTCTAACGATATTTCAAGTT
>JBBIVS010000362.1:0-282 GCA_037439605.1 Draconibacterium sp.
AAAAAAGGCGGGTTTATTCTGGCACACTGGGATGGAACTTCGGAAACAGAAGAAATGATTAAAGCCGAAACAAAAGCTACGATCCGCTGTTTGCCTTTGGAATACGAAGAGGAAGAGGGACTTTGTGTTTATTCGGGAAAACCGTCGAAACGGAGGGTGATTTTTGCACTGGCATATTAAATTCAACTGAAATGACAGAGAAAGAAGTAAGGGAATCGCTGCTTGAAGCATTTGTAATAAAATCGACTGTAAAACAAAAAGTTTACGAAAACACGCAACAGA
>JBBIVS010000362.1:315-4286 GCA_037439605.1 Draconibacterium sp.
ACCTATTTGTCAAAAATCAAAAACGAAGTTCCTGTTGAGGTTTTGCCTGTTTATAAAGAACGTGGCCCTTTTGAAGCTGAATTTAAAATAGCCGGCGATTTGCTCATTTTCAGCATGCACTCCAATGTATTCGAATTCGATGATAAACACCCGGTTTGGAATACTCCTTATTTAAAGGAAGATCCTCTCCGTTCGTATTGTGGTACAATTAACATCTATAATTTTTTGGCCGATTCATTCAAATACAACAGGGTGAACGATTTGGGTTATTTGGTAGCCCGGATTTTTATCAATAAGGAAAATCATTTTTTTGTTGAAGGAAAACGACAATCAAATGAGTTAGTTAAAGATTTTGCGATGGATACTATTTCGCCAGGAATTTTGAGGCAGATAGTTGAAACTGCAATTCAATATTGTATCGAGTTCGACTTACTGGTGCCACCTTACGAACAGATAAAAATAGCCACTGTGGATCAAATGAACCAGAAAATGAGCTATTCGAAAATGGTTACTGCAAAACGTCTGGGTTTCGGTTTTAAAACCGATGATGTTTAAATAACCTATAATTCTTTTGAAATATTATCAATTAAGGTTTTGATTTCTTCCAGGTCTTTTTCAAAAGTTGTTTTAAAATTCTCCCAGTCCTCCTGCTTAACATTTTTAATTTCTTTCATCCGCTTGTTAATGGAGGTCTGCATTGCAACCAGGTCATCCAGTGACTTATTTTGTGCATCGGTTAACTTTTCAGTTCTTGCACGAATTTTGTCATTCAAATCTCTTACTTTTTGATTGATACCTGCAAGCTCTTCATTTGCCTTTGAGAGCAAATCGCAGTGTGCCTGATGCAGTTCCTGACTGATTACATTTTCCTTGGCAGCCTCATTGTTGACTCCGCTTTTTTGAGAATTGGATCCGCAACCTGCATAAATGAACATGCAAAATCCGATAAGGATTACCTTTAATAACATTTTTTTTACCATGGCTATTTTGATTTTAAGTTTGTTTTTCGCCATGTATTACGTTAAATGTTATGAATGGTTTTAGTTCAGCATGTATTTTATTGTTAAGTTTTAGGCACATTGATAAAAGTCATGTTTTGAGAGCGTTAGTTCATTATTTCAGTTAAAGGATGTTATTGAAGTGAAACTAATTTTTTAAGTATGTCTTGATTTAAATTAGTATTTTTGGGTGAAATTTGAAAAACAGAGAATAATATCAGACAAATGGAAAAAGTTGCTGAACGATTCATCAGATATGCAAAACAATACACCTCTTCCGATCCGGAAAGTACTACCTATCCCAGTACAGGTCGTCAAACAATTTTTATGGGAAAATTGGTTGAAGAACTTAAAGAAATAGGCTGCGCGGAAGTTGAGATCGACGAATACAGTTATGTCACTGCAACTATTCCGGCCAACGGAATTGAAAATGTTCCGGTTGTGGGGTTTATTGCACACGTCGATACAAGTCCTGATTTTCCGGGCGAAAATGTGAATCCTCAGGTTATTGAAAAATACGATGGAAAGCCGATTCATCTTAAAAACGGGGTTACCATCGACCCAAAAGATTTTCCTGAAATTTTGAATTACATCGGTCAATCAGTTATTACCGCCGATGGTTCAACTTTGCTTGGCGCCGACGATAAAGCCGGTGTTGCCGAAATTGTAACTGCTGCCGAATTTTTATTAAAATCAAAAGATATTATACACGGGAAAATCAGGTTGGGATTTACTCCTGACGAGGAAATTGGCAAAGGAACCGACCATTTCGATGTAAAAAAATTTGGGGCCGATTTTGCTTACACCCTCGATGGTGGCGAAATTGGGGAACTCGAATTCGAAAATTTTAATGCTGCCGGGGCAAAAGTTAAAATTCAGGGGCGAAGTGTCCATCCCGGGGCGGCAAAAAATAAAATGATGAATGCATCATTGGTGGCACACCTGATTATTTCGATGCTGCCTCCTTTCGAACGCCCGGAACACACAGAAAAGTATGAGGGCTTTTTTCACCTGACAGAAATCAAGGGGAATGTTGAAAAAGCCGAAATCAACTGGATTATCCGCGACCACGATTTTCAGAAGTTTGAGGAAAAGAAAAAACTGTTGACTGAAATTGTTCAATACATCAATTTGAGATACGGAAAGACAGTGGCTGAAATAGAAATCACCGACCAGTATTTTAACATGAGGCAAAAAATTGAGCCGGTAATACACGTGGTTGAAATTGCCAAACAGGCGATGTTACAGGCAGGAGTTGAACCAAAAATAAAGGCAATTCGCGGTGGTACTGATGGAGCAAGACTTTCGTACGATGGATTACCCTGTCCGAATATATTTGCAGGTGGCCATAATTTTCACGGGCCGTATGAATTTGTACCAATTCCTTCGATGGTAAAAGCAGTTGAGGTAATTGTGAATATTGCACAACTGGTTGGTAAAATGAACAAGTAATGATCGAACGATTTCTTGAAAATATCACCACAAAAAAACTTTTTGAACCAAAACAGAAAGTTTTACTGGCTGTCAGTGGCGGCATCGATAGCATGGTGATGTTGTATCTTTTCGAAAAGTCAGGGTTTGATTACGGAATTGTGCATTGTAATTTTCAGCTTCGCGGCGACGAATCGGACAGGGACGAGGAATTAGTAAAAAAGCAGGTTTTGATTCACGGAGTTCAGTCGTTTTTCAAACGATTCGATACAGAGGAATATGCTCAAATTAACGGTATTTCTATTGAAATGGCTGCCCGCGATTTGCGTTATGATTATTTCGAAAAAATCAGGGTTGAATACAATTACGATTTTATTGCAACAGCGCACCACTCTGACGATTTGATTGAAACTTTTTTTCTGAATCTTTCACGAAAAACCGGATTAAAAGGACTGACAGGAATCAAAGACAAATCGGGCAAAATTATCCGTCCGTTGTTGTTTGCCAGTCGCGGTGAAATTGAAGATTTTGCGTCTGCAAATTACATCGAATACCGCGACGATTCCACTAACAATAAATTGGTTTACCAACGTAACTTTTTGCGCCACAAAATTCTTCCACTCTTTTCAAAGCTGAATCCATCCTTTAAAAAAAATATGCTGGCGAGCATTGAAAATCTGAAAGATGCCGAAACCGTTTATTCCGGTTTTTTTGAAACTGAAAAACAAAAAGTGATTGAAAATGCCACAGATTCGCTGAATATTAATATTGAAAAACTAAAAAAATCGGCTCACCCAAAATTGTTGCTGCTTGAAATTCTTACCGAGTTTAATTTTAATCCATCGGTTGTTGACGAGGTTTTTCAAAGTTTGCAAAGCGAACCTGGGAAACAATTTTACTCCAAAACCCACCGGCTGATAAAAGACCGTGAAAAGTTATTTATTTCGCCCGTTGAAGAAAAGGAAAATAAGATTTATTACATTGAAACCGATGATTTAAAACTGTTTGAACCGTTTGATATCGATATTGAAAAAATGACCGGCAAGGATTTCAAAATCAGGAAAGAGCCAAACATTGCCTGTCTCGATACCGAAAAATTGGAATTTCCGTTGCTCATCAGGAAATGGCAACAGGGCGATTACTTTCAACCTCTGGGTATGACCGGTTTTAAGAAAGTAAGTGATTTTTTAATTGACGAAAAAATCCCGGTTCACGAAAAGGAAAATATCTGGCTTTTGTGCAGCGGAAACAAAATTGCCTGGATAATGGGCCACCGCATTGATAACCGGTTTAAAATCACAGATAAAACCGGCAAAATCATTAAAATCAAAATCAAAAATATATAGTTTTTATTTCCTCGAATGTAAAGCAATCCTGTTTCCTTCACTGTCGGTAATTACCGCCATGTAACCATGTTCCTCCGAAATCTGGGTTCTGCCCTGCAAAATCTTTCCACCTGCCGCTTCAACCCGCGATAATTCGTTAGCCAAATCACCCGAGTGCGCAGTAAAATAAACCAAAACCCCATCTGTCGAAGGTTTG
>JBBIVS010000363.1:0-4284 GCA_037439605.1 Draconibacterium sp.
CTTCCTTTAAGGGTAAGGTTTCTCACTGTTCCAGGCAATCCATTTCCTGTATTTTGATCTATTGTCCCGTTGTAAATGTAATCAGCGCCGGAATTGAAAGTTCGTGTCCCCGTTACCTGTATATTTCCTGTAGCGCCCGAAGATGTAATACCGGCCGAGGAGGTTATTCCTAAAGTGGCATTTCCGGAAAGGGTGAAAGTACCTCCCCCTGTTACAGTTGTCCCTGTGGCGGCCATTTGCAAATAAGCTCCGCTGTTAACAGTGAAATTTATCAAATTGGAAACTGTTCCGCCGGAGGTGTAGGTTTGCATGCCCGTGGTTCCATTATATGTGCCATTAAAAAGAATGGAGCCATTACCAGTACTTGTTTCAGTAATTGTTCCGCCTGAATGGGTAAAATTACCGGCAACATTCATCGTGAATGTTCCCGTTCCGGAATTGAAATTCAATGTTCCGGAAGACATTGTAAAACTTCCTGCGATTGTAAGTGTTTGAATTGTTCCGGAAGATAATCTTAATTCCGCAGTTCCCGTAGCTCCGGTTGAAGAAACAACAAAATTTCCGTTTATGGTTCTTAAATTTCCTGCCAAAGATAAATTTGCAGTTTGCCCTGTACAATTCCATGTAAAATTGCCAAACGACTGATTAAAACTTGTTGCTGTAGGAACTGTAGTAGTTAATCCTGTAATGTTACAATTTGAATTGGCATCCCATGTAGCGGTTGGGATTGCTTCACCATTTACATTATGAATATAAGTACCACCCGAATTAAAAACAAGTGTCCCTGTTGTAGTAATACCTGAGGTGCCGGTTGTGCTGTTTGTTTGTAGTGTTCCCGAAACCTCCATATCTGTTCCGGCGCCATTTGCAATAGTTAATGTAACGCCATTATTTACCGTTACCTGACCCCCTGCTTCAACAATAACCTGATCAATTGTAACATTAGCCGTAACTGTAACAGTATGCGTATTTCGGATTGAGATAACATTATCACCTGAAGCAGGCAGTGTAAGAGGAGCAGTTCCTGTTAAAGTTTGCCAGGTTGTTCCATTATAACGTTCCCAGGTAGTTAAAGCATTCCAGTTACCCGATTGCCTAGTTCTGTAATCATCAAGTGTTTGTCCAAAAACCTGACTAAACGAAACTGAAAGTACAAGCACACTGAAAATGATTATTCTAAGGGATGATTTAATTTTCGGAAAAAGTTTATTTGGTTTCATAGTATTCGGGAGTTTAATGTGAATAACCTATGAAACAAAACACTCAAAGCTGGTTGCAGTGTTGGCCGGGAAATAATCCGGGGCAAAAAATTATCATTCTTAAATATAGCAAAAAAAATGCCGGGGTTACTTTTCAATTTTGCAAAAACAGGGGTTGATTTCTGCAGATTGAGTACACCAAAACGCAATCCGGGAAATACCATGTAAACACAGTAACACCTGAACATGAGTTTTAAAACCCTATATTTCAGTTTTTTAATCAAACAGTAACTAATTTTTATGAATTAAAAGCGTCAAATCAAACGCAAATATAACATTAGAATTGATATAAAGTTAATTTCCAGTTTTTTTGACGCTATTTTTCGGGGTGAAAATATAAAAATCATTTAATTACAATCACTTAAACCAACACTTTGACCGTTTAATTATCAACAGAGACCTGTGTTTTTTCAAAAAGGGACAACCTTTTTGTTAATATTTCTCCAAATTATAAAACCCGTGAATAAAGCCTCAACCAAAAAAAGAACCGTTCCCTCTTATTTGAATACAGAAGGAACGGTTCTCTTGGGTGGGCATGGAGTTGAGCTGGTGACTTGCCGTCACCTGCTCAAAACAAACAACAATTTGAGTGGCCTTGAAATTATTCACCAGCTGAACTTAGAGTCAGCAGGTGAACTCGCTATAAATCAGCAGATGAACAAGTTGAGGTTTATATTACTTATCCTCCTCCGAAAAATCCTTGCCCGTTTTTCTTAGTTTTTTCAAATCGTTTACTGTAAAATCGCCGTAAAACGAAACCACAAACTGCATTTGGTTATCTTGTTCGTTTCGCACAAAAACATGGCATTCCTGAAATTTCTTTTTACCGCCCATCAGCCAAATTTCGGTATTGCTGTCGTCAGTGTCATCATCGTATTTATAATAGGCCGGTTTTGGCAAATAACCAATTGCCTTTTCAAGAAACCGGGGCCCTGATAAATTGCCCTTTTCGGGGTTGTACGACATAAACCTGATTTGGTGCAAATCGCCCGTGACCTTCTTCTCATCTCCGTTTTCACCCAAATCGATATTGATGGCGTCGATCATTTTTTTCGAGAAAGTGAAAGTGGAAATGCCTTCTTTATTGGCAAATGCATCGTACATTTTATCTGATTTGCTTTGGGCGGTTACCAGTTGTGAAACCAGTAAGATGAATGCTGAAATAACCGTAGTGATTGTTCTCATGATGTTTTTAAAGTTTATTGTTCGCTATTCACCAACTGACGGGAAGTCAGCAGGTGAACTTTCTAATGTTTTGATTTTCGCAAATCACGCTGGCTTTTGCCTTTTCATTCATGCATTCAAGCATTCCCGCATTCACGCATTGCTACTCCTTCACAGTAAGCCCTTCTGGTTTCATAACCCAGGTTTTGCCAACCATGTCGCCATCCCAGGTGTTCGAAACATTTTCGATATCATGGATGATTTTCACCAAATCATCACTCAGGTAAACAGCCTTTCCATCGGGTACTTTTATGGTGATGTCAACTTGCTGTGCACGGTATTTCTCGTCTTTACCGAGGATAAAATACGGGTCGAAAACAACAGTAGAGTCTTTCTGCCCGAACCGGTAAATGATATTTTCGGATGTTTCTTTTGCCAATTCCCGGGTTTTCCCTCGCGATGTTTTTTTAACAAGGATTACAAATTCGTTGTTCCCCGATTTTTCGACATCGAGCCTTACATTTCCCAAAAGAACTTCTTCGCCATCGACCACAGCAACTTTCACATTGTCGATTTCGAAATCCATTTTGGCATAATCAGCATATTTGTCCTCTCCAAGTTTTAAAATAAGGGTCTGGCACGAATCGCACGAAATGGTTTTTGTTTCGGTTATGGCCGACTGGCTTTTGTAATTTCCCAACTGGCTTACAGAAACCACAACCAGTGAAATAAGCGCTATTAACCATACCCCCAACATTGTTAACCCGATGGCAGTATTGTTGGTTTTATACCTGAACACTAGTTTTGTCCCGATAAAGAGCATCGCCAACAGAGGGATTCCGGCCAGAATGCCAACTGCAATCAGTCCAAATGTAACAGTACCAGGGCTGACAAAATGGTTCAAAAATCCGGGCACCTGAACTTCGGGGCTCCAAATCATTGGCCAGCCCTGAACAAAAGAATGACCTATTACCATTGACGAAATAAACCCGAGCAGTCCTAAAAACCCTGAAATAATCAGTAACACCCCGATAACAATTACCGCCACTCTCAGAATTACTTTAAACCCGCTGTAAGCAACATCTCCGGCGGCATCCACGGTGCGTTTTCCTTTAGCATAAGTTTCGGAATCTTTCATTTTTTTGAAATTCTCTTTCATTTCGGTGACCTCTTCCTTTATCGATTTCTCGATGTTTTTCACGGTGGCTTCCTGACCGCGCATTTCAAGCCGCTGAGCAGTATTTTTTGCTTTTGGCACTGCAATCCACAGTATAATGTAGGCCAGAAATGCAGCGCCGCCGGTTATGAACAACAGGGCGACAAAAATAATCCGAAGAATTACCGGATCCATATTAAAATAGGCGCCCAACCCGCCACACACACCGCCGATAACCCGGTGGTCGGGGTCCCGGTAAAGCCTGCGCTGGCGTTTTGCCTCCTCTGTTTCGGTTTCAGGTGTTCCTTCTTCGCTCCCTTCGGCCTCAAAATCTTCGGGATTACCCATTATTTCGATAGCTCCGTTAACCATTTCGATGGTAACCACTTTTTGCACAGTGGTCGATTTCTCGATAAATATTTCGGCAATTCTCGCTTCAATATCGGCGAGTATTTCTTTCCCTTCTTCGCCCGGGCCGAAATGATTTTTTAGGTTAATGAGGTATTTTTGCAGCACTTCGTAAGCATCTTCTTCGATGTGAAAAACAGTGCCGCTGATATTTATGGTGAATGTCTTTTTCATTTTTAATAATTTTTATTGATTTATTCTTTCGACAATAAGTTAAATTATATTTTGTTGGTTCTTACTTTGGCAACTGCTTCAACCAATTCACTCCACGATTCCTCGAGTTCGCCCAAAAATTTC
>JBBIVS010000364.1:0-4277 GCA_037439605.1 Draconibacterium sp.
TTGGTTTAGGGTTTAATTGGGTTATTTTTTCCCGGAATAAAATTCGGCCGGTAAACAAATAAAGAAACAATATGCGGATAATGAAAAGTGTTACAAAAATAACCGACAAGGCCAAATCAGCGCCATGCAAATCCTTGAGTGTATTGATTAATGCTTGAACCATTCGGATAATAAATTAGGATTTCGAATTTAACCCCTCAAAAATGGAAACATTAAAGCCAATTTCAATTCAATTTCAATTTATTTTTTTAACGCTTCAATTACAATTTATTAACAGGATTGCAGAGATGGGCTTCCCGCGCGATTCAAGTTTAATAGTTATATTTGCTGACTTTTTAAAGAAAACAGAGAATGAATTTTGAGTTAATTTCGGTTTCAGCCAATTCGAGGGCGAGGGCAGGTGTGCTTACTACCGGTCATGGAACAATTGAAACAGCAGTATTTATGCCTGTTGGAACTGCTGGTACTGTTAAAGGAGTTCATACCCGGGATTTGAAAGATGACGTTAAAGCACAGATTATTCTCGGAAATACTTATCATTTGTACCTGCGCCCCGGAATGGATGTAATTGAAAAAGCAGGGGGGTTGCACAAATTTAACGGCTGGGATAAACCAATATTAACTGACAGTGGCGGTTACCAGGTTTTTTCGCTGGGCGACATCAGGAAACTGAGCGAACTTGCGGCAAAATTTCAGTCGCACATTGACGGGTCGTATCACCAGTTTACCCCGGAGGGGGTAATAGATATTCAGCGGACAATTGGCGCCGATATTATGATGGCTTTTGATGAATGCACTCCCGGAGATGCAGATTATAATTACGCCAAAAAATCGATGGAACTCACTCACCGCTGGCTCGACCGCTGTTTTGAACAGTTTAATAAAACCGAACCTAAATACGGTTACCAGCAGAGTATTTTCCCCATTGTGCAAGGCAGTACATATCCCGATTTGCGAAGACTGGCCGTTGCACAGGTAAAAACTTTCGATGCCGATGGTTACGCAATCGGGGGGCTTTCGGTGGGCGAAAAGGAAGATGTAATGTATGAAATTACGGAGGTTGTTACTGCCGATTTGCCAGTTCATAAACCGCGCTACCTGATGGGGGTTGGCACTCCTGAAAATATTCTTGAATCGATTGACCGCGGGATTGATATGTTTGATTGTGTTATGCCGTCGCGAAACGGTAGGAACGGGATGTTGTTTACCCGCGACGGGAAAATAAACATCAGGAACAAAAAGTGGGAAAACGACCATTCTCCCATCGACGAAAACGGGACATCATTTGTTGACAGCTATTCAAAAGCTTATCTTCGTCATCTGGTTATTTCCAATGAAATGCTTGGCGCTCAAATTGCCACACAGCATAACCTCGCGTTTTATTTGTGGCTTGTAAAAACTGCCCGGCAGAAAATTATCGAAGGCGTTTTTTCATCGTGGAAAAACGAAATGATAAACAGGTTAAAACATCGATTGTAATTGCACTGATGAAGATTTACAAAACCATAGATTTTTATATTACCAAAAAATTCCTTGGTACATTTTTCTATGCTATTGCATTGATATTGAGCATTGCCGTGGTTTTCGACCTGGCTGAGAACCTCGATGAGTTTCTTTCGAAAGACCTGACAGTAAAAGAAATCATCGGTGATTACTACTTGAATTTCATACCCTATTTTGCCAATTTGTTCAGCCCGTTGTTTACGTTTATCGCGGTAATATACTTTACATCGAAAATGGCTTACAACACCGAAATTATTGCAATCTTAAGCAGCGGGGTATCGTACGTGCGGTTAATGAAACCCTACATGGTTTCGGCGCTGATTCTTGCTGTTTTCAGTTTTGTACTCGGCAACTTTGTTATTCCGCCTGCCACAAAAACCATGAACGATTTCAGGTTAAAAAACATTGAAAATGCCAGAGTTGGGGTTGAACGTGATATACACCGGCAAATTGAACCCGGTGTTTATATTTATATGAGAAGTTACACCCCCAACGATATAGGTAATATTTTTACACTCGAACGGTTCGAAGGGGCCAAACTTGTTGAAAAACTAACTGCCGATAACATTCGTTTCGATAATGAAACCGGGAAATGGGTCATTAATAACTACTGGAAACGAACCATTTTTGATGAATATGAGATATTTGAAAGCGGTTACCGTATTGATACAACATTAAATATGACCCCCGAGGAATTCAGGGTTAAAAAAAATGAAATGGAAACCTATGTTACTCCTGATTTAATTGATGAAATTAAAAAAATGAAAACCCGCGGGGTTAACTACATCGAGTGGGAAATTGAAAAGCACAAAAGAATGGCAACTCCTTTTTCAACGTTTATCCTTACATTGATTGGCGCTGGTTTGGCTTCGAGAAAAATTAAGGGAGGACTTGGATTTCATTTGGGACTTGGATTGGCGCTTAGTTTTTCTTATATACTTTTTATGCAAATTTCAACTGTTTTTGCAGTGAGCGGATCCACTCCTGTTTTTCTTGCCATGTGGATTCCAAACATTCTGTACAGTTTTATTGCCCTTTTTGTATCGCGTTGGGCAGCAAAATAGCCGAAATTCACTTTGATTTTTGTTTCAGGTAATCATTTATTTTTTCATGTATTTTTAATGAATAGCTGTGTACAAACCGTTTATTTAAGACTCCTATAATCCATTGAATACCAATTTTTTCGCTTGCAATAAAAATTTCGTTCATCTGATAGATTTCTTCCTTGTTGATTTCATCAGACTCAATAATTTTTAATCCTGAATTTTGTGCAGCCATTAAAATATGATTTCTTAAAGTGTCGGTATAACATCCGGTTTCAACTGAAGGGGTTAAAAGTGTATTGCGCTTTACCATGAAAATATTTGCCGAAATACAATCGCAAATATTCCCTTTTTCATTCAGAATAATTGAATTTTGAAATGTGGTTCCAGTGATTTTGGAAGATGCAAATTTCCAGAGGGTTTCGTTTGAAAAGGTAAATGAGCCAAGTGGATCAACACTATATTTCCCGAATTCAAAAAAATTTACAATTAATCCCTGTTGTGAAAACGGAAAATCGAAATCAGGAAAATTATTGCTTGTTAAAACCACATTGGTTTCGTTTTTTCCGATATACACCCGGCATGTCACCAATCCTGACCTGTAATACCGGTTTTTGTTCAGCATCCGTTTTGTAACCCTGAATAATTCCTTTTCGTTTTTCAGTAAATCAGGGATATCGGTATTAAGTGTGGTTAAAACAAGTTTTATGGTTTCAGTATTTTCGTAAAACAGCGGGATTCCACCAAATCCAAACCACATTTTTTGTGTTATTACAAATGGTTCTTCCCAAAAAAAAGGTGTGATACTAATTTCCGGTTTTTTAATTATTTCGCCGTTTACAATAGCATATTCCATTTTGTTCTGAACAGATTCGGTTGATTTTGATTATTGAAATAATAAAATTTAATTTTTTAATGAATTAATATATTGATTCACAGTAATATGAATTTTGGGCAATAAAGATTCCAAAAATTCCGGGAACTTGTTAAATGCTACTATTTTTCCGTTAGTCAAACTGACTAAATGTTCAGGAATCTCTGCATATCTGCTTGAGTCAAGTAAATGAACAACATCGAATACATGAAAATTATAATCTAAGTTTTTATAACCTTCATAAAATCTATGCTCAATTTCATGATTTGGAACAAAATGACCACCATTTTCAACTCTTATTTGAACCCGTTTTTTCGCCTCTGGAACCGTATTTAAACAAAAGTAAATTAACTCGATACTAAAATTTGACTTTCTGAAAATATCGGGCCAATACATTGGTGTTGAATTAAAATTGGTTTCGTAACAAAAATTGATTTTTTCTGATATTGATTGCTGAATTGATTTTTCAAGTAAATCTCTTGCTAAATTGTGGGCAATTCTGTCACGTAATTCTGAGTCTGGTAACGATTTATATATTTTCAGATAATGTTTATCGTAGTCAAAAGGGATTATTTTATCGTTGACAACAGCTTTTGAAAACGAGGATTTTCCAGCACCATTGCATCCTGCAACCACATATAAAACAGGATTTTTATTCATTGAATTGAGGGCCAGGAACAGGGTTTTTTGTTAATTTCCCTGAAGACAAACGATCTTCATAAAGTTTAATTTCCTTATGAATTTTTGGCATTTCAGATAAAAGCCGAAATTTTAGGTTCATTAAAAATGCTTCTACTTTTTTATTTGATTTCATCTTTACAAGCAATCAATATTTTTCTAAAGACTAAATTTAGGCT
>JBBIVS010000365.1:0-2434 GCA_037439605.1 Draconibacterium sp.
ATCTTTTTAACCGCTTTATCTTCACTTTTCCGATTTAACCTGTAAATTTGCCCACGGTTTGGTTGCGAATGATTTCGCTTAAAGGGAATCCGGTTTAATTCCGGGACTGTGCCCGCAGCTGTAAGTCGATAGAAAACGTTGTTATTCAGGCCACTTTTCCTTCAGTTAACGGAATGGGAAGGCAACAACGGGAGACGAGTCAGAAAACCTGCCAACCCAATTTTTTTGATGAACGGACTTCGGGGATAAAGTTCAGTGAATCACTGCAATGATTCTGCGCTTTTCTTCGAAAAATTTTATAGAATGAGATTTAAAGGATTCTTTCGACTGGTATTGTTTTTTGTTTTAACAGTTTGTCAGTTACTGAGTTATTCGCAACAAGTAAAACGGATTGTTTCTTTGGCGCCTTCAATAACCGAGAACATTTATTTGATTGGGGCACAGGATAAACTGGTAGGTTGCACCAGTTTTTGCACACAAGCCATTGCCGACGGAAAAGAACAGGTTGGTTCGACTGTTGATGTAAACATGGAGAAAATTTTAAAACTGAAACCCGATTTGGTGTTTGCCATGTTACTAACCAAACCACAGGATATTGAAACTATGAGAAGGTTGGGAATTAAAGTGGATATAATTCCGTCTCCAAAAAACTTTGAAGAAATTTGCACACAAACCATTCAAATTGCAAAACTGACAGGGAATGAAAAGGTCGCCAAAATGATTGTTGAAAAGTCAAAACAAACTGTTGACAGCCTGATTCATCTATCGCGCTGCATACCTGAAAAACAAAAAATTTTTTTTCAGTTAGGGGCAAACCCGATTTTCACAGTATTGGAAAATACATTTATGAACGATTACATTTTATTTTGTAATGCTGAAAATATTTTCAGCAATCTGACAAAAGGATCGGTTACACGTGAAAGTGTTTTAATGAAAAACCCTGATGTGATATTTGTTGCAACTATGGGTGGTTTTGGTATGCAGGAAAAAGAAATATGGCAAATCTACAAAGGACTAAACGCTGCCAGAAACAACAAAATATTTCTGATTGATTCTGAAACATCATGTAGCCCGACACCGGTAAATTTTGCCAGGGCTTTTACCGATGTTGTAAAATTTTTAAATCAGTAAGCCCGCTATGCAAAAGAAATACATTCACTGGATAATTTTTCTTACAGTATTGATTCTGTTGCTTGTCGTCTCTGTTTTTATTTCTCTGTCGTGCGGAGAAGTTAAAATCACATGGTCGCATTTGCCTGAAATATTTGCTGATAAAGAAAGTTTGGAATACACAGTATTGTCAAAAATCAGGATTCCCAGGTTAATACTGGCCATTTCGGTGGGTGGCGCCTTAAGTTTATCGGGTGCCATTCTGCAGGGCATTTACCGGAATCCGCTGGTTGAGCCATATACACTCGGAATTTCTGGCGGTGCAGCACTCGGGATTGCTGTTGCCATTGTTTTTGGGATTCAGGCAGCCAGTTACCTCGTTTTACCGGTTTTCGGTTTTGCAGGTGCAATTATCACCCTTTTTCTTGTATACTTTTTAAGTATCCGCAAAGGAGGGTTAAGCATTAACAGTATGTTGCTGATTGGTGTAATGGTGAGTTTTGTCGCCTCATCGGCCATGATGTTTTTAATGTCGATTACATCAACCGATAACATTCAGAGCATTGTGTTCTGGGTGATGGGTTCGTTGGATGAATCGAATGTGTTGCTGATAAAAATCGCATTTTACAGTGCTTTTTCAGGGTTGGTTCTGACCTACTTTTTTGCACGGCCGTTAAATGCCCTGCGTTTGGGCGAAGTAAAAGCCAAACACCTTGGAATAAATACAAATGTTTCTATAAAAATACTGTTTTTTGGCGCGTCGATGTTAACCGGTGTCGCGGTTTCTGTGGCAGGTGTAATTGGATTTGTTGGGCTGGTTATCCCTCATTTGGTGCGATTGATAATTGGAAACGATTACCGTATAATTCTTGGCGGCTCTTTTTTGGGCGGGGCAATTTTTCTGATTCTTTCAGATACCCTGGCACGAACTATTATTTCACCCAACGAATTACCGATTGGCGTAATTACCGGATTTGTTGGGGGCCTTGTTTTTATTGTGGTTTTGAACCGTTCAAAATCGAAGTTTAAAATGAATTGATATGGGTAGTTTCTTCGAAATAAAAGATTTTTCATGCGGGTATCCTGGCAGGTTTGTTCTACAGGATATCAGTTTTGAAATTGAAAAAGGTCAGTTTGTTGGAATAATCGGCCCAAATGGTTCTGGAAAAACTACATTATTCAAAGGGATTTCAGGGGAATTACCCACTTTGCAAGGCAGTTCAATTCTCAATGGAAAGCAGATTCAAAAAATGAGTTTGCGCGAAAAAGCACAGAATATAGCTGTTGTAACGCAATATATCGAAGTAGGAAACATGACCGTTGA
>JBBIVS010000365.1:2447-2843 GCA_037439605.1 Draconibacterium sp.
ATGTTTTAATGGGTCGTATTCCATACCAGCGCCAGTTTCAGTTTTTTGAAACCCGCGAAGATATTGTTGTTGCTGAAAAGTACATGGCGTTAACCGGTGTTTCTGATTTACGGGATAAAAACATGAATGCGCTGAGCGGGGGAGAACAGCAACTGGCAGGAATTGCCCGCGCCTTAACACAGGAGCCTCAACTGCTTTTACTCGACGAACCCACTTCGCACCTTGATATTACGCACCAGGTTCAGATTTTGAACTTAATCCGCCGTTTGAGCGAAAACCTGGGTTTAACGGTTTTGATGATTATCCACGATTTAAACCTGGCCGGAGAATATTGCGACTCGCTGATTATGTTGCAGAAAGGTAGTTTGCGCAAAATGGGAACTCCACACGAAGTAT
>JBBIVS010000365.1:2883-4261 GCA_037439605.1 Draconibacterium sp.
CGCACCAACCCCGTTTCTGGTAAGCCTGTTGTGTTTTTGGTTTCTGAGAAGACAATGAAAAAGGAAGGGGGAGGATAGTGATAAAATGATTTTGAGATTTTTCAAAATAAGTGAAACATTAAATCTGTTCACCACAAAAAAAAGGATTCCACCTTTTCAGATGGAATCCGTTTCTTATTCAACATTTAACCCCAAATTTTTACAGAGGTTACTGTCTTGAAAACTACAGAAAACAAATTATTTTAAAGCAACAATTGTTCGTAAACTATCGGCATCGAGAAACTCTTCACGCTCAATTTCACGGATAAACCGGATTAATTGAAGATTGTTTTTAATAGCCGCTTTCATTTTTGAAATCCGGTTTCTCTTTCTGATTTTAATTGTTTTCATAATTTCTCAATTTAATTGTTTCACAATATAATTCATAATTACTACCATACAACTTCTGTACAGTTTTCATACAATTTTGCTTTTATTCATGTTTTTTTCAATTTTTTCACTAAAAATCATTGCAAGATACAGCGAATTAGTGAAAATTGCCTATCGGGAAACAGGTTGGTGAAACTTGCGTTCAGCATACAGCACATCTTGATTTTTAAGATTAGAAGTCAGAATATTTTGTGATGTAAGCTAAATTGTAACTGACCTTTCGACCAGTTATCTGTAATCTGTTTCATCCATCCTGCCTGTATCCTCAATTGATCGGTGATACCATAGCCGAGTCCCAAATAGGTTCTGTTCCTGTCGAAAATTTCCACCTCTTTCCCGCTGCCAATATCACGCTGACCGTTAATAAAAAGTTCGTTGTAAAGCGCAAGATATATGGACTGCTTTTCAACTTTTTCCTTGTTTAACGGTACATTCATGAATAATGCGTACCTGTACCTCGTTCTGAAATCCTGGTTTTCTACAAACCGCTGTTCATACCTGTAACGATGTGTCAGATAAATCCTTTTTAACGGATTGTGGGGTAACAGCGCTTCCTGGTAAATCCGGTGTTCCATGCTTTTTGAAGTGCTTTCGCCCATTAAACCTGATGTAATGTTTCCGTAACCCAAGGTAAAAACAGCGGCCGAGTTGGCAGGTTGGAAAGTGAATCCTCCACGAAGCAGAAGTTGTTCCAAATCACCCATCAGATTCCAGTTCCTGTATTGGATATCTCCCTGAAAACCAAACTTGCTTTCATCGAATTTGGCATTGAAGAAATACATATACCATGCTCCGGTTTTATCCTCATCGATTTGTGAAAATACCGGAAAAGCAAATACAATTCCAAGAATCAGTGTTACAACTCTCTTCATGTTGGCGCATTTTTAGTCCATGAAGGTTACTTTACCTGTGTGAATGTCATACATGGCCCCAACAATTGAAATCTCAC
>JBBIVS010000366.1:0-4235 GCA_037439605.1 Draconibacterium sp.
ACACCCCTTACCCATTTTGACATTTTTACCAATATATGCTTCATGATGTATCAAATTAATAAATTCCCCTCCTTTTTCCAAAATGATTTGAATACTCCTCTTCTTTTGCAATACATTACCCATCGAACAAACAAAAACATCATCAGCTTCAGGGATGTAGTTTGAAATTGTATCAATAACATTGGGGTATCCGGCAAAACCTTGCAAAGCGTTTTTGTTATCATCAATAAAACCCTTAATTACAAATTCTGAATTAAATCCTTTGCACAACATTGACTGATTGAATATTTCCCGCCCCATTCCCCCTGCGCCGATTATAATTAAATTTTTCATTTTATATTTTTGAGATTTGTTTTTTTTATTGGTAAATGTTAAAACAACAACGGACGCGAACTAATCAAGAACATATTTGATTTGGACCAATTATAATCTGTAAAGCGGAAAATAACTAGCGTTTGGTATTTTATCCCCAAATTTTCTTGCAACCAGTTCATTATATACTTGGATATTAACAACTTTTCGCCATACCTTAAACTCGAAATAATCTTTTGAAAAACCCGCTTTAAATCTAAATAACAAGTCATCCACTCCACTATAACCCCCGCCAAGATGAAAATAATTGCATCCCATTTCGTTCGCATAAATCCGGGCACTATCAATTATTAATTTCAATGGGCTGTATAATAGCATCTCATTTTTGGTTCCTCCAAGATGATATTGCATAATTCGATTACATATAGTCATAATTGCACCAGCAATAATTTCACCATCCTTTTCAGCCACAAACAATTCGGAAACAAATTCATTTGAATCCATTAAATTTTTAAAATAATCAATTGAAAAGTAATATGAAGGATTTGCTGATAACCTTTGCATGTTTTCATAATAAATTTCAACAAACTTTGCCAAATCTTCAAAGTCAGATGTCCTTCGTATTGTAACTCCATTTTTTAAAGCTCTGTTGATATGCAATTTTGTTGATTTACTGTAATTAGAACGTTGCACATTAATAGGATTATTCAGGTTTACCGCTACAGTTTTATTCAATGTAATTACGTCGCCAAAATCTTTAAAAAGTGTTTCAGTGGAAGGAAATAATGGGTGAAGTCGTAAAAAAGAAGAAACTATTTTTCTTTCCATAAAAAAAGAGTTCAACCCTTCCTTAAAATGATTAATATTTTCAATTGATAGTTCATCAAATTTAATATTACTAATTGGCCCACAATATCCGTAAACCGATGTGCAATCATTAAAATCACTATCGGGTATTGAACGAATGATAAAAGGAATAGCTATAAAATTATCATCAAACTTATAAACAAACAATACAGGTTTGTTCTCCTTATCAAGCAAATGATATGATTGAGTGTGATAAAAATCATACTGCAAAGCGTTTGAAACAATATCCATCCATTTGGAATCGGTAACATTAACAACTGAAAATTTATTTTTAATAATTCTCCCCGGATTACCTACAACTGTGGTAAAATCAGGCACATCCCTGATGATAACCGAACCTGCTCCCACAACAACCCACTTTCCTACTGTCACACCCGGAATTATAACTGCTCCTGCTCCAATATGTGTACCTTCACCAACCTTAACCTCGCCACAAAGCGTTGCATTGGGTGAGATATGTACAAAGTCTTCAATAACACAATCATGGTCAACAGAAGCAGATGTGTTGATGATGCAGTGTTTACCTATTTTCACACCTGAATTAATTACGGCATTTCCAACCACAACACTACCTTCTCCAATTGTGGAGCGGGTTGAAATTATTGCATCCGAATGAATCGCTTTCCCGAAATTAAAACTGTGCCCATTTACAATTTTCTGGCGTGTTGCGTTATGGCCAACCGTAACAATCAAATCCTCTTCGATTGTTTTAATCGAATCGGGAAAACTAAAAACCGGATAATCCGACAGGCTTTGAATTTCAGGATTATCATCAAACAAACCGTGTACTTTCACACCGTTTTTTTCCAAAATTTCGATGACCACTTTCGCGTGGCCACTGGCTCCATAAAGAAACATTAGTTACTTCCTTTAAAAAATTCCATTGTTACCTTTTCTTCCTGATTTATACCCTCATGTTTAATCACTTTCAGAAAGGTCATGAAAATAATTTTTATATCCAGGTTGAAAGAAATATTGTCCACATACCAAACATCGTAATTAAACTTCTGCTCCCACGAAATGGTATTTCTTCCGTTTACCTGCGCCCAACCAGTAATACCGGGACGAACTTCATGCCGACGAGCCTGAACAGAGCTGTACAATGGCAGATACTGAACCAGTAACGGTCTCGGACCAATCAACGACATATCCCCATTCAATACATTTATCAGTTGAGGAATTTCATCAAGGGATGTTGAACGAATAAATTTCCCAATCTTTGTCAATCGCTGAACATCAGGAAGCAGATTACCAGCATTATCCCTTTCATCCGTCATGGTTTTAAACTTAATTAGCCGGAATATCTTTTCGTTTCTGCCCGGGCGTTTTTGGGTAAAAAATACTCCTGCCCCCTGGTTGGCAAAATACAATACCAGGATAAGGAATATAAATAGCGGGCTGATGACGATTAGCCCGGTAAAGGCAATCAGAAAGTCAAAAACACGTTTAAAAAATTTATTATACATGATTCTTAAAGTAGAAAATTGATTTGTTCCGTCGTAGAATTTACGTTTTTTTATTATCGTTATCGATTTTTTGTTCAATAAGCTAAATGACCCCTTTTCCCGCACCCTATGATTCAAGGATGGGAGAACCGCCAAATATTTGTGGGCGGGGAATTTTTCCTTAGCAAGGCAGAGGTAAACTATATAATAACGGCAGATTTCCGTATTTTTGATCCCCGAAAATTACAAATCAGGATTATCGGTAATAAAATGCTTCATAATTATTTTATAAGAATGATCCACCGTATAATTATTTAATAAATACTGATATCCATATTCTCCCATTTCGTTAATCATATTTTGATTGCCTGTAATTTTTTCAAGTTGCTTATTAAATTTGACTATATCACCATGAACTGAAAAAAGCCCAAATCCATTTTCCTCAGCAATTTTTCCCATATCCGAATTTTCATCGGATGCAATTAATACAGGCATTTTATATTCCAGGTAAGATAACAACCGGGATGGGAAATTGGGAATTGTAAACCGTTTGTCGAGAAAAATTAAGCCCACATCGCAAGATTGTACCAGTTTATCGTATTTTGCTTTTGGGAGGTCTGCAATTAATTTTGCATTTTCAGGCCGGTTAATATTAAACCAATTGTTTAACCTGGTAAATTCAGTACCACTTCCTACAACCAAAAAATAAGTGTTATCATTTTTTTCATTTGCTTTTATAACGTCTGTAAGAAAATCAATTCCCTGGGGTTTACCCAGATTTCCCCCATAAACAAAAACAGTTCTGCCTTGTGGGATATAAAATTCCCTGCGCACTTCTATTTTTTCCTTTTCAGTCAGATACTTATCGCTTAATTCTATACTATTGGGATTTATTTCTACCTTTTCCGGTGATATTTCCGGATTATGACTTAATAAATAATCAACATTAGCCGGCGACATACAACCAATTTTGTCAGAAACACTGTAAAGCTTTTTTTCTTTTTTTCTAAAAAATCGGTGTAATAACCCACCTTTTCTAATCAATCCCAAATCGACTGCATTTTGCGGGAAAATATCTTTGAGCAAGAGATAGGTTACTGCTCCGGTTTTCTTTTTTAAAGATTCAATAACAGATGTTAACGTAATGGGTGGAGTAGAGCAGATAATCAAATCATAATTCAGTTCTTTCAGATTTTTTTTTATTGCATGCTTATATTGTTGTTCAAGTAACAGGGTCCCTATTCCTTTTTCAATAAAATTGGTTTGTAAAATATTCAGTGTTTTAACATTCAGAATAGTTATTTTTTTTTGTTTTATTAGTTGTGTTTTTTGTTTATTTCTTCTCTCAACCTGCGAAACAATGGTCACCTGGTGACCTTCATCTACAAATTTTCGCATAAGATCCGAATAAATTCCGCGGTGGTTAATATCGGTAATTCCGCTTAATGTCAAAAAAATGATGTTCATTTTTAGAATCGTACTAAAATCGTTTTTTAATTAATTACATTAAGGTCATATCTGTTCTAATAATTATTTATTCCAAACCACGCGGTTTACATAATCAGTGTAACTTAAAATTATCCTAACCATTTTATCGGAAATATTTGGCAT
>JBBIVS010000367.1:0-4234 GCA_037439605.1 Draconibacterium sp.
GCCGACGGAATGTTGTATTGTTACAGCGATCGCGGTGAATTGGCGCTTGTTGAGGCAAATCCGTCAGGTTTTAAACTGGTTGGCCAAACTAAAGTGGAACTGGGTTCCGACCAGCATTGGTCGCACCCGGTTATCGATAATGGTCGGTTGTACCTGCGCCATGGAAACGCGCTTATTGCCTATAAAATTAAATAAAAAAACAAGCAATTTATCAATTTAACCATTTTTCAGTCTTTCAATAATTCAGTCTTTGATTAGTATGAAACATATCACATTTATTCTGATTCTGTTTATCACATCAGTGCAGGTTTTTGCTCAGTTGGTTCAGTGGCGCGGCCCCAATCGCGATGGTATTTTCCCCGAAACCGGCCTTTTAAATGTTTGGCCTGAAGGTGGCCCGTATCAAATGCTCGAAGTGGAAAAAATTGGAAAAGGCTGGTCGTCGCCCATTTTGGCTGGCGACATGATTTATACAACCGGAATGATTGATACACTCGATTATCTGAGTGCCATCGATTTGCAGGGAAATATAAAATGGCAGGTTTCTTATGGCCGGTCATGGAATAAATCTTTCCCGGATACACGAAGCACGCCTGTAATTGAGGATGACAGAATTTACGTTCAAAGCGGCACTGGCCGCCTTTCCTGTTTTAATCGTGAAACCGGAAAAGAAATCTGGGCTGTGGAAGTTGATAAGGAATTTGAATGTGAATACCATATATGGGGAAATTCGGAAACCCCACTAATCATTGACGATAAAGTGATTTGCACTCCCGGCGGACAAAAAACCAGCGTGGTTGCTTTCGATAAAATGACAGGAAAACTTGTCTGGCAAAGCAAATCAATGGGCGGACAGCGGGCTTATGCTTCTGCAACCATATATCAGCACAACGGATTTCGTTACATTCTTGCGGTAATTGGCACCGATTTGCTGGCGGTTGTTCCCGAAACCGGCGAAATTGCCTGGAGTTACAGGTATCACAATCCTGAAAAATGGGACCAGCCCGGGCTTATCTGGACAAACACACCCGTTTTCAAGGACGACAAAATTTTCCTGTCAAAAGGTTATGATTATAATGCGAAAATGATGCAAATGGCGCCTGACGGAAAATCTGTAAATGAAGTGTTTACAAATACCGTATTCGACAATCATCATCATGGAGTAATTTTGCACAACGGTTATATTTATGGTTCGAACTGGATTAACAACAACAAAGGCAACTGGGTTTGTATGGACTGGAATTCCGGAAAAATTATGTGGGAAGAAACCTGGGATTCAAAAGGTTCGCTTGTGATGGCCGACGGATTGCTTTTTGCTTACAATGAACGTGGAAATGTTGGACTGATTCAGCCATCGCCTGAAAGTTTTAAATTGATTAGCGAATTTAAAATTACCAAGGGCGCCGGCCCCCATTGGGCGCATCCTTTTATTGCTGACGGAAAATTACTTCTCCGCCACGGCGAAGTTTTAATGGTTTATGATTTAAAACAGAAATAAAAAAACAATCAATCGCTACAAATCTCAACAAATTACTATAAATCACAAAAAATCACTTTCATCAGTCATGAAAATCATCCTGTACCTTTTCTTAATTTTAGCTGCCCATCAGCTAATGGCTCAGGAAATCACCGAATTCAGGGGGACAGGCAGGAGCGGTATATTTAACGAAACAGGATTGCTTAAACAATGGCCTGAAAATGGCCCAAAACAATTACTGAAAATTCAGGGTATTGGAAAAGGATACTCGCACCCAATTCTGGTTGAAGAAATTATTTATGTTACCGGAATAAAGTACGACACGCTTGATGTACTTTCGGCATATAATTTAAAGGGCGAATTGCTTTGGGAAACACCTTATGGCCGCTCATGGACAAAATCGTACACCGACAGCCGCAGCACACCCACATTCGAAAACGGTAAAATTTATGTTTCGAGCGGAACCGGCCAGGTAAATTGTATTAATGCAAAAACCGGCAAAATAATATGGCAGGTTGACGCAATTAAAAACCATAAAGGCGAAATTTATAACCACGGCGATGCGGAAAATCCTTTAATTGCTGGTGAATTAGTGGTGTTTACAACCGGCGGCGAAGAAAACACGATGGTAGCTTTCAGAAAAACCGATGGTTCGCTTGTTTGGAAAACAAAGAGCCTTGGCGGTTCAAAATCTTATGCTTCACCTTTATTAATTCAACATTACGCGAAAAGCCTGATTCTTGCGCAAACTGCCGAAAACCTGATTGCAATAAATCCTGAAAACGGTGATATTGTCTGGCATTACAATCTGATACGGTTCCATTTGCATCAACAGGGTGTAGGGGCCAACACAAATGTTCCTTTGTTTTTCAATGGCGAAATTTTTGTTACCAGTGGTTACGACCATCCGGGAATAAAACTGGCGCTTTCTGCAGATGGAGGTTCAGTAACTGAAATCTGGAAAAACGACACAATCGACACACATCACGGCGGAGTGGTTTTGGTTGATGGTAACATTTATGGCTCAAACTGGCAAAACAATTCGAAAGGCCGCTGGGCAAGCGTGAACTGGCAAACCGGCAGGACCAACTGGGAAGAAGAGTGGTACAATAAAGGTTCAACCATTTTTGCCGATGGAATGCTTTATATTTATGAGGAAAAAAGCGGTAACGTTGCCCTTTTAAAGCCTTCGCCTGAAAAAATGGAAATAATTAGTACTTTTAAAGTCACCTATGGAGAGGGTCCGCACTGGGCACATCCAGCAATTTACAACAGGAAACTTTTTATCAGGCATGGCAATGTGTTGCTGGTTTACAATATAAGCGAATAATGGACAGTAAGAGAATCATTAATATTTCTGTTTACACAACTGCCGCGATTGCTGTAATATCTTTGTTTTGGTGGATTAACACCGACCCAACCCGGGATTACATAACCAGTGAACCCGGTGCCGATAACCGTGGAAAAGGACTTGCAGCCCAGGAAGTGAAAATCGGCGAATTCTTCGAACAGTTTTCCAGCGAATACTCCGAACTTTCAGAATCCTGGCCGCGTTTCCGTGGCGCCGACTTCGACAATATTTCAAAATCGCCGGTTAAACTGAAGGAGAAATTTGGCAGCGCCGGCCCCAAAATTGTTTGGTCGGTTGACCTCGGTGAAGGCCACTCGGGAGCCGCTATTTACAAAGGGCTTGCTTATATACTCGATTACGATGAGGAAAAACGCATGGATATTCTGCGCTGTTTTGCGCTCTCTGACGGCAAGGAACTATGGAACCGCGGTTATAAACTCAACATCAAGCGCAACCACGGCATGTCGCGCACCATTCCGGCGGTTACCGAAGATTACATTTTGACTATGGGTCCGATGTGCCATGTAATGTGCCTCGACCGTAAAAACGCAAACTTGCTTTGGGGCCTTGATGTTGCAAAGGATTACGAATCGGAAGTACCCCTTTGGTACACCGGTCAATGCCCGCTTATCGACAGTAATCTGGCAATTATTGCCACAGGTGGAAAAGCGTTGATGGTTGCGGTTGACTGCGCCACAGGCGAAAAAGTTTGGGAAACACCCAACCCCAACGGATGGAAAATGAGCCATTCATCGGTAATACCTTTTACTTATGGCGGGCGCAAAATGTATGTTTACAGCCCCATTGGAGCGTTGGTTGGCATTGCTGCCGACGGCCCCGATGCCGGCAAAATTCTTTGGGAAACAACAGTCTGGAACCATACAGTTATTGCGCCATCGCCGGTTTGCATGCCCGACGGAAAAATCTTTATCACTGCAGGTTACGGCTCAGGAAGTATGATGTTGCAACTCAGTGAAAACGGTGGAAAATTCAGTGTTGAAGTTTTATATAATTATTTACCGAAAGACGGGTTGGCCAGTGAACAGCAAACACCCATTTACTGGCAGGGACACCTGTTTGGCATCATGCCCAAAGATGGCGGTACCATGCGCAACCAGTTAATTTGTGTGAATCCAACTGACACCAGAAAAACGGTATGGACAAGCGGACAGGAAAACCGTTTCGGACTTGGCCCTTATTTTATGGCCGATGGAAAACTTTTTATCCTGAACGACGACGCCACACTTACCATTGCAAGGCCTTCAACTTCGAAATATATTCAGCTCGAGCAGGTAAAAATTATTGAAGATGGCCACGATGCCTGGGCGCCGTTTGCACTCGCCAACGGATATCTTTTAATGCGCGATTCGAAGAAAATGGTTTGTATTGATTTAAATTTGTAGGAA
>JBBIVS010000368.1:0-3943 GCA_037439605.1 Draconibacterium sp.
CATTCCTTATTTTGTGCGAACGTGTAATGTTCCCATAAATGGGTACTCAACCACGGTCCGCCCATGTACCAGTTGGCCCACACCGGATCGCCGCCGCCAAAGTTTCCTACAGGATTGCTCATGGCCCAGATATCGGAGTTGTGACAGGCAGTCCAGCCGTTCTGAACTCCTAAAAATGTTTTGGCCGTCACTTTTCCCGTTTCCGCAACATTTTTTATGAAAGTGAGCAACGGTTGGTGCATTTCGCTCAGGTTGGTGTTTTCGGACAGCCAGTAATTTTCTTCCACGTTGATATTTGTTGTATAGTTACTGCTCCAAGGCGGACGCAGGTACGGGTTCCATATTCCCTGCAGATTGGCCGGAACACCTGTTGTTCGCGAACTGCTGATTAACAAATAGCGTCCGTATTGAAAGTACAGTATTTCAAGGTTTTTGTCTTCCTTCCCTTCGGCATATCGTTTTAACCGTTCGTTGGTGGGCAGATCGGGCGCGGTGGTCTTACCAAGATTCAGGCTGACCCGGCTAAAGTATTTCTGATAATCGGCAATGTGCGCCTGTTTCAGCTGATCAAATGTTTTTGAGGATGCCTTTTTCAGTTGTTCCTGCGCAATGGCTTTGTTATCCAATCCTTCAGTTGCCGGATTTTTGTCGAACCCGTTGAAACTTGTGGCAATGGAAACCAAAATCAGCGCTTCGGTTGCATTTTTAACTCCCAAAGAATTATCAGTTTTTACAATTTCGCCATCGGTGTTTTTTACCGAAATGAGCGATGTAAAGCGGGTTCCCCTGTTTTCATCGAAAACAACAGCATTTTCACTATTCCCGGTGTAGTTTGGCATGGCAACTACAGGAGCATATCCATTGGCGTCAAGCCCGCTAATGGTTACAGCAATTTTATATTTCAGCAGACTTTCAAATTTTACCTCGAAATTCAGTTTCCCTTTTTTATCGCTGGTGACATGAATTACAAAAATCTTGTCGGGGTGTGAAATGAAATATTCGCGAGTGTATTTTACGCCGTTCACTTCGTATTTTACTGTTGAAACTGCGTTGGCAATATTGAGTTCGCGATAATAATTCTGTGGCTTGCCATCAGTTTTAAAATCGATAAACATGGTTCCCAAGGGTGCATACGATTCGGAGAATTTTCCCTGAACCTTTTTCTGTAACTGGTCGGCAAGTTTGTAATCTTCGTTTTTCAATGCCTCCCTGATGGCCGGAATATTTTTGTAAGCCTCGGGATTCATATTCGGATTTACAGGTTCACCCGACCAAAGTGTGGCGTCGTTCAGGAAAATTTTGTCCGATTCAACGCCGCCAAAAACAGATGCTCCGACAGTACCGTTCCCTAAAACCAGGGTCTCCTCAAAATGGTTGGCGGGTTGGTTGTACCAGAGTTTTTCAGGCGATTGGGAAAAAACTGAAAAGCTGATTGACAGCAGTAAAATTGCGGTTAGGATTTTCATTGATTGAGTTTTTATTTTTTTTTAATGTTTGATTTTCAATTTCTTTTTTTAATGAGTCCTCTTGTCCCTTTTGTGACCCCTTTAAAAATCGTATGTATTATTTATTATATTGCCGCAGTATTCAAAAATAACAAGAATTTCAATTACTGTCATTATTTCACCAGATTCGCTTAAAAAACCAATTGCCAATCAGGATTTATATCAACTCAAACCCTTAATTTTGCGGCTTGAATTTAAAATTAAAACACCGTGAAAAAAATAATGTATTTAACTATGGTTGCCGGAATCGCTTTTTCGTGCAGTCAACCAACAAAAACGATACAGGAAATGAACCCATTTTTTGAAACCTACACGGCGCCGTTTGAGGTCCCGCCATTTGACAAAATTCAGAATGCGCATTATCTCCCTGCATTTCAGGAAGGAATGAAGCAACACAACGTTGAAATTGATAAAATTGCAACCAACATTGCAGCACCCGATTTTGCAAATACAATTGAAGCGCTTGACCGCAGCGGCGATTTGCTAAGAAAGGTCTCAACCGTATTTTTCAATATAAAAGATTGCAACACTAACGATTCAATCAATACAATCGCTGAAGAGGTAGCTCCGCAGCTTTCGCAGCACAATGACGCCATCATGCTGAATGAAGCTCTTTTTGCAAGAGTGAAAGCGGTTTATGACCAAAAAGAGAGTTTACAACTCAATCCTGAACAGGCAAGGCTATTAGACGAAACTTATAAGGAATTTGTCAGGGGTGGCGCCAATCTTCCGGCAGATAAAAAGGAAGAACTGAAAAAAGTAAACGAACAACTGTCGCTTCTCGACCTTAAATTCGATAAAAATCTTTTGGCTGAAACAAATAACTTTAAACTGGTTATCGAAAACATAGACGATTTAGCCGGGTTGCCCGATAATGTAATTGCAGGTGCTGCTGAACAGGCCAAAGCCGACGGGTTGGAAGGTAAATGGGTATTCACTCTCCAGAAACCAAGCTGGATTCCGTTCGTTACCTATTCCGAAAAACGCGAACTGCGAGAGAAAATTTACAAAGCCATGTACATGCGTGGCAATAACGACAACGAAAACGACAATAAAGCGGTAATTAACCAGTTTGTAAACCTCCGCCTTCAAAAAGCCAATATAATGGGATACGAAAGCTGGTCTGCTTTTGTGCTCGACGATTGCATGGCAAAAAAACCTGACAATGTATATTCGCTGCTTCAGAAAGTTTTTGATCCTGCAATTAAACGTGCAAAGGAAGAGTTGGCAGATATGCAGAAAATGGTTGACAAGGAGGGTGGTAATTTCAAAATTGAAAGCTGGGACTGGTGGTATTATGCTGAAAAAGTGCGTAAAGAAAAATATGCACTTGATGAAGAACAACTTCGCCCGTATTTTGAAGTGAACAACGTACGCGACGGCGCATTTGCCGTTGCAAACAAATTGTACGGATTGACCTTTAAAAAACTGGAAAATATGCCGCTTTACCATCCCGAATGCCAGGTTTACGAAGTAAAAGATGCCGATACCTCGCTGATTGGTGTGATTTATCTTGACTTCTTCCCGCGTGATTCAAAGAAAGGCGGTGCGTGGATGAACAATTACCGCGAACAATATACTTCGGCTGATGGGAAAAATATCAGACCTGTTGTTTCTCTTACCCTCAACTTTTCAAAACCGGTGGGCGACAAACCTGCTTTGCTTAGTTACGATGAAGTTGAAACTTTCTTCCACGAATTTGGCCACGGCCTGCATGGACTTTTGTCGCAATGCACGTATGTAAGCATTGCCGGAACCAATGTTTCGCGCGATTTTGTTGAGCTTCCGTCGCAGATCATGGAGCATTGGGCCGCCGAACCCGAAGTGCTGAAAATGTATGCTAAACATTACCAGACAGGCGAAGTGATTCCACAGGAACTGATTGACAAAATGGACAAAGCCGGTAAATTTAACCAGGGATTTGTAACTTCTGAATTTATTGCAGCCGCTTTCCTCGATATGGATTTTCACACTGTAACCACTCCCGGCAATTTCGATGTTAATGAATTTGAAAAGAAATCGATGGAGAAAATCGGGCTGATTAAAGAAATCATTCCACGTTACCGGCCAACTTACTTTGCACATGCATTCTCGTGGGGCTATTCAAGCGGTTATTACAGTTATACCTGGGCCGAAGTGCTTGATGCCGATGCATTTAATGCCTTTAAGGAAACCGGTGATATTTTCAACCAGGATGTAGCCAAATCATTCCGTAAAAACATACTCGAACGAGGCAACACTGACGAACCGATGAAATTGTACCTCAATTTCCGCGGAAAGGAACCGGGAATTGAACCGCTGCTGAAGAACAGGGGATTGCTGTAAAATGATTTTTATGCTGAACAATTCAATTACTTCCGGAATTCAGGATACCGTTTTTTCACCCGACTCGGCAATGGCACAGATAGATTCTGCGCTGCTTGTACCAAGCGATACTT
>JBBIVS010000368.1:3982-4232 GCA_037439605.1 Draconibacterium sp.
ATTTACGCTACCCCCCCGACACAACTTACCTTGAACGGATTTCATGGAAAGGACTTGAAATAAAACCACGGGAAACAAATTACAACAATGGCGACTGGCTAACAATAATTCTTTTTTTTACCTTCGTACTTTTAGCAAGTGTTAGCGCCGGATATTCAAAATACATCAGTTCTCTTTACCATTCGCTCATCAATTATCCGACAGCATTTCGCATGTACCGCGAAAAAAACTACTCTGGGAATCTACCGGA
>JBBIVS010000369.1:0-4228 GCA_037439605.1 Draconibacterium sp.
CGTGGCAGGCAATACGCTTTTGCCGATTCGCCCGATGGAAAAAGCAAAGCCATTTACCGCGATGGAAACGTGTACATTACAGGTAAGAATGGCGAAAACGAAGTTGCCGTTACCACCGAAGGTTCGGAAGCAAAACGCATTAAATTTGGTTCGGCAACATGGGTTTATGGCGAAGAGCTCGACCAGACTACAGCAATGTGGTGGTCGCCCGACAGTAAAAAACTGGCGTTTTACAGTTTCGATTTAACAAAAGTCCGCGATTACTATCTTCAAAACAAACAAACAGAAATATATGATTCATTGGAAGTTGAACCCTATACAAAAGTTGGGGCAATTAATCCGCTGGTGGGTTTGTTAATCTATGATTTGGAATCGGGGAAAACCGTAACTGTTGATGTTCGCGATGGAAAGCCTTTTACTTATGAAGTTGTAGGACATTACATTTACGGAATTGAATGGTCGCCGGATGGAACAGAACTGCTTTTTCACCGTACCAACCGGAAGCAAAATATCATGGAATGGACGGCAGCCAATCCTGAAACCGGAAAATGCCGTGTTGTTGTGCGCGAAGAATGGCCGCCAAGTTACACAACCAATAAACCCGATTTCAGGTTTTTAAACGACAAAAAACGGTTTATCTGGACTTCGGAACGCACCGGTTTTAAAAATTATCTTTTGTACGATTTGAGTGGAAAACAGCTTGCAACCCTTACCAATCAACCGTTTGAAGTGGCTGGTATTGTAAAGGTTGATGAAAAAGCAGGTTTCCTGTATTACATGGCCCGCAGCGGCGACAACCATGCAAAACTGCAACTTCACCGGGTGAAACTGGATGGCACCGGCGATGTGCGTTTGACTGACCCTGCATACAACCATTCGGTTGATATTTCTCCCGATGGAAAATATTTTATCGATGTGGTGCAAACCCACGACATTCCGCCGTTTACACAACTGCTCGACGACAAGGGACGGCATGTTTCCAAACTTGCTGAAAGCGACCTGACTAAATTCAACGAACTCGGCCTGAAAAAAGTGGAGTCTTTTACGTTTACCTCGGTCGATGGAAAAACTCAATTGCACGGGCTTCTCCATTTTCCATCGAATTTCGACCCAAATAAAAAATACCCGTTGCTGGTGAGCAATTACGGCGGCCCCGAAACCAACGAATTCCGCGAAACTTTTTTAACCCCGAATTCACTGACCGAATTTGGATTTCTTGTGGCTTCCATCGATGGCCGCAACGTTGGCGGGAAAGGCAAAGCAATAATGGACCAGATTTATGGAAAACTGGGATATGCCGAAATGGACGATTTTGCCGAAGGTGTGAAATCGCTTTACAACCGTCCGTATTTCGATAAAAACAGGGTAGGGATTTACGGTACTTCGTTTGGCGGAACCACCTCGGCGATGTGTTTGCTGCGTTTTCCCGATGTTTTTCATGCAGCGGTTGCCAATTCGGGCGTGATGGACTGGCGAAACTACGATAACATTTACACCGAGCGTTACATGAACCTGCTTGACGAAAACCTTGAAGGTTACGAATTGACAAGCATCATGAAATACGCGCCCAACCTCGAAGGAAAACTGATGATTTATTACGGAACATCGGACAACAACGTGCATCCTTCAAACTCGCTGCAACTGATTCAGGCCCTGCAAAAATCCAATAAAAGTTTCGAAGTTCAGGTTGGTCCTGACCGCGGCCACACTGCCGTTTCAACCGAACGGATGATGGAGTTTTTTATTCATAATCTGGTGCTGAATCCGTGACGATTCACCTGCTCACTTGATGTTGAGCTGGTGAATATTCTTGTGTGGCATTTTATATTGAGCAGGTGACGGAAAGTCACCAGCTCAACAAAACGCCGGTTCACCTGCCGACTTAAAGTTCGGCTGGTGAATAAACTGCTCTCAAGCAACTTCTATTGAGCAGGTGACGGAAAGTCACCAGCTCAAATTCAGTGCGGATTACCCGCCGGATTAAGTTTTGGCTGGTGAATTTTACACGTGACTTAGTGATAGAAAAAAACCGGAAAGCAGTGCCTTTTATTTTATAAAGCAAGGCAAAACTTTCCGGTAACTTAAAAAATATCGAATTACTAAATTACTTTTCCTCAGCGGGTTTTAAATGTTTGTCGAGGAAAATTATCATGGCGCGGTAAAAATCGAAGCGGTTTTCTTCGTTGGCGAAACCGTGTCCTTCATTGTCTTTCACCATGTATTCCACATCGATACCGCGGGCTTTCAAAGCTTCAACAATCTGGTCCGATTCGGCTTTGTTCACCCTCGGGTCGTTGGCGCCCTGGGCAACAAAAAGCGGCGCTTGTATTTTGTCAACCTGGAAAACAGGTGAAACTTCGGCAAGCAAAAGACTGTCTGTAACCGGATTGCCAACCATTTCATAAAGCATATCGAGCATCGGTTTCCAGTAGGGAGGTATGGTTTTCATAAATGTGAACATGTTTGAAACGCCCACGTAATCAACTCCTGCTGCATAAAGGTCGGGAGTAAGGGTTAATCCGGCCAAAGTTGCATAACCACCATAACTTCCCCCGTAAATGGCTACCTTTGACGAGTCGGCAATTCCCTGGTCAATGAGCCATTTAACACCATCTGTAATGTCATCCTGCATGGTACGGCCCCATTGTTTGAACGAAGCTTCCCAGAATTTTTTACCAAATCCGGTGGAACCACGGAAATTCATTTGCAAAACTGCATAACCGTTGTTGGCAAGGAATTGCACTTCGGGGTTAAATCCCCAGTAATCGCGTGCCCACGGCCCGCCATGCGGATTAACCACCACCGGGAGATTTTTAGGTTCATACCCTAGCGGGAGGGTAAGATAACCCTGAATGGTAAGCCCATCGCGCGATGTGTAAGTAATTGGTTTCATTTCGCACAAATGGTTTTCGTTGAGCCATGGACTTACTTCAGCCAGTTTTTTCAATTCTTTTGATTCTTTATCGTAAAAATAGTAAGCGCCACGTGACCGGTCGCTGTATGTGCGAATCATAAATTTGTCTTCTGCTTTATTGTGGCTGCCAACCGAAACTTCGTAGCCCGAAAGTTTAGCCTCAATCTCTTTTTTCATTGCCTCTGCTTCAGAATCAAAAAAATGTTCTTTATCCTTGTCGGTAGTCCAGCTTACCGACAATAGTTTTTTATGTTTACGTGAATAATTAACGCCTTCAATATCTGCTTCTTCAGTTTTAAAAATAACTTCTGTTTCTTTTCCATTGGCAACATCGAAAATAACCAGCGCGGTTTTATCTCTTTCAAGGTTCGAAAGCGAGTAAACCATCTTGTTATCGAAAGTGAATAAAACCGGTGAAACTGTTTCTTTGAAACTTGTGGTAAGGACAGGTCTGAACGGTTCTTCTTCGGTGTCTCGGTAAAGAATCGTGCTGTTCACTCCGTCGGAGGCGGTTGCCAACCGGAGTTTGCCGTCGTGGTCGGTCATCCAGCCCATGATGTTTCCCGGATTTTCGGCAAGCATTGTCATTTCCCCGGTAACCACATTCAGCCGGTACGGATCGAAAACTGTTGCATCCCGTTTATTCAGGCCAACAATAACCATATCGTCAACATCCTTCAAATCGTCGATGGGAATGGTGCGTACCTTTTCGAAAACCGTTAATCCTTTCAAATCACTGCCATCGGCATTAACTCCATATAAGTGGTAGTTTTCGTCACCGCCCGTATCCTTAAGGAAAAGAATGCGGTTGTTGCCTTTCCAGAGATAACCTGCAATGTCGCGTTCGGTTTCTGAAGTGATGCGAACGGCAGAATCGGCGCCGGTTTTTTGAACAAATACATTTAACCTGCTTTCCCAGGGAGCCAGATAAGAGAAATACTCACCGTTTGGTGATAGTTGAAACGCCGTTTTTTCGGGATTCCTGAAAAAATCCTCCAGCGGAATTTTCGGAGCTTTTTGTGGTTCCTGTTTACATGCAAACACGAAAACCAGAATAATGAACAAACCTGAAATCTTTTTCATTTTTTGTTGGATTTTAAAGTTTTACAATAAGTTATTGAATCAGCTTAAAAAATGCTGTGAATGTTATACTGAATTACCTATCAGTATTGAAAAGTTCATCTAAATTACAAATAATCAGGGTGAAAACCAATTTTTTAAGCGGGAAAAATATACATTGGAATATGATGTCAGGTGATTTGTAAATAAGCTTTGGGCTTCATTGAGCAGGTGAACCAAATTCACCAGCTCAAC
>JBBIVS010000370.1:0-1833 GCA_037439605.1 Draconibacterium sp.
AGAAATGAGGGCAATTACCTTCCACAAAATAAAGGAATTGCGAACCAGGTTGGATGAATATATCAAAGCAGAACCATTTTTCAGGAAAAGTCTGAAGCCGTTTCAACCCTCTGAAAATGCCCCCATTGAAGCAAAAGAAATGGCAGCGGCAGCCGAAAAAGCCGGAATCGGACCGATGTCGGCTGTGGCAGGTTTGTTTGCCCGTGAAGTTGGAGAAGCACTTTTACAAAACTTTTCGGTTGAGGAAATGGTTATTGAGAACGGCGGCGACATTTTTGTTGTTTTGAAAAATGAACTCGTTCTTTCTGTTTTTGCAGGCGAATCGCCACTTTCCGAACGGATTGGGCTTGTCATTCCGGCTGAAACAGGTAAACTTGGAATTTGTACATCTGCCGGAAAAGTTGGCCCGTCGCTGAGTTTTGGCAAAGCAGATGCGGTGGTGGTTATTTGCGAAGATGCTTTGCTGGCCGATGCTTTTGCAACCGCTTTCGGAAACAAGGTAAAGTCGCCAAACGATGTTGAAAAAGTAATAAATCAATCGGAAAAATATCCCGAAATCATTTCAATGCTGATTATTTGTGAAGATAAAATTGGAATACGGGGAGATTATGAAATACGAATTTTGAAATAGATTGAAAGGAGAAGTTACAAAACTGAATTAGACCAATATCAGAACAAATCCCCCTTCTAAAGGGGGCAGGGGGATGAGAAACACATTACATCATGACAGAAAATCTTTCTAAAAATCACTATAACAAGAATTTGAAGGAATTTGCAAGAAATCTTCGCAACAATTCTACTCTCCCTGAAGTAATTTTGTGGAATAAAATTTTGAAAAGTAAACAGTTATGAGGATATCCTTTTTTAAGACAAAGACCAATTGATTATTATATAGTTGATTTCTTTTGCAAAGATTTAAAATTGATTGTTGAATTGGATGGAGAGATTCACAAATTTTAGGAAAAGCAAGGAAAGAGAAAGGGGAAATAAACTGAAAAAAAATGGATATTCAATTTTGCAGTTTGATAATGAAGATATTTTGCATGGATTGCCAAATGTTAAAAGAACTTTGGAATTATTTATAGATGAATTTGAGAGTAAACAAGTGAAAATCACCCCTAAATCTCCTCAAGGGGAGAATTGAAGAAATTGGGAATAGTGAAATTTTAAAACAAGAGCATTTGATGAACATTAAAAAAGACATACGAACAGAACTCAAAACCCGCGTACTTGTGATGGATGGCGCAATGGGTTCACTCATTCAGGAATACAAGTTAACCGAAGCTGATTATCACGGGCAAAGGCTGAAGGATTTTCCATTCGACCAGAAAGGGAATAATGATATTCTTTCATTTACGCATCCCGAAATTATCAGGGAAATTCACAGCAAATATCTTGAAGCAGGTGCAGATATTTTGCTCACAAATACATTCAATGCAACCCGTATTTCGCAGGCCGATTATCATACAGAGGAGTTTGTATATGAAATGAACAAAGCCTCGGCCGAAATTGCGAAAACATGTGCCGATAAGTTCACTGCAGAAAACCCGGCAAAACCACGTTTTGTTGCAGGTTGTCTTGGGCCGACCAACAAAACCCTTTCGCTTTCGCCCGATGTTAACGACCCCGGTTACCGCGCCGTTACCTTTGATGAAATGAAATTGGCATACCGCGAACAGGTGGAAGGGTTACTCGATGGCGGCGTGGATTTGATTTTAATAGAAACCATTTTCGATACACTCAATGCCAAAGCGGCCATTTTCGCGGTGGAAGAAGCATTAGAAGCGCGAAATATAAAACTTCCGTTAATGATTTCGGGAACAATTACCGATG
>JBBIVS010000370.1:1846-4193 GCA_037439605.1 Draconibacterium sp.
CAGGACAAACTTTGGAAGCTTTCCTGAATTCGGTTTCACATGTCGATTTGTTGAGTATCGGGTTAAACTGTTCGCTTGGTGCAACTGAATTACGCCCTTATGTAAAAGAACTTTCAGCAAAAGCGCCGTTTTTCATCAGCGCGCACCCCAATGCCGGTCTGCCCAACCAGTTTGGGAAATACGACGAAACCCCCGAAATCATGGCTGGTCATATCAAGGATTACCTCGACAATAACTTTGTAAATATTGTTGGCGGTTGTTGTGGTACAACTCCGGGTCATATTCATGAATTTGCCAAACTGGTAGCCAAAGCAAAACCGCATCCTGTAAAAGAACCCGATTCGAATACCCGTTTAAGCGGCCTTGAACCGGTAACCATTACCGAAATCACCAATTTTGTAAATATCGGCGAACGCTGTAATGTAGCCGGTTCAAGAAAATTTGCCCGGTTAGTTGCCGAAAAGAAATACGAGGAAGCGCTTTCCATAGCCCGTGCACAAGTGGAAGAGGGCGCCCAAATCATTGATGTGAATTTCGACGATGCCATGCTCGATGCCGAAAAAGAGATGGTTACATTTCTGAACCTTTTGATGGCCGAACCTGATATTGCCAAACTCCCGGTGATGATTGACTCATCGAAATGGAAAGTAATTGAAGCAGGGTTGAAATGTTTACAAGGGAAAGCAATTGTAAATTCTATCAGTTTAAAAGAAGGTGAAGAAACATTTATTCAGCAGGCAAAAACGATAAAAAGATTTGGCGCTGCTGTTGTGGTGATGGCTTTCGACGAAAAAGGGCAGGCCGACAGCCTCGAACGCCGCAAGGAAATCTGTAACCGCGCTTATAAAATTCTGACTGAAAAAGTAAATTTCCCTCCGCAGGATATCATTTTCGACCCCAATGTACTTACCATTGGAACCGGAATGGAAGAACACAACAATTATGCTGTCGATTTTTTTGAATCGGTGAAATGGATTAAGGAAAACCTGCCACACGCCAAAACGAGCGGGGGAATCAGCAATGTGTCGTTCTCGTTCCGTGGCAACAATGTAGTGCGCGAAGCCATGCACTCGGTTTTTCTTTATCATGCCATAAAAGCCGGGCTCGACATGGGAATTGTTAACCCGGGCATGTTGCAGATTTACGACGAAATACCAAAAGATTTACTTGAAAAGGTGGAGGATTTGGTTTTAAACCGTCGTCCCGATGCAACCGAGCGGCTGCTTGATTTTGCCGAAAGCGTAAAAGCTACAGGAACAAAAGAAGAAAAGGCTGACGAATGGCGAAGCCTGCACCTCGAAAAACGTATTGAACACGCGCTTGTAAAGGGATTCCCTGAATTTGTGGATGAAGATATGGCCGAAGCTGTTTTGAAGTACCAGCCAGCACTGAATATCATTGAAGGCCCCTTGATGGAAGGGATGAATGTAGTGGGCGAACTGTTTGGAGCCGGGAAAATGTTTTTGCCGCAGGTAATTAAATCGGCTCGCGTAATGAAAAAGGCAGTGGCATATTTGCTGCCTTATATTGAAGCCGACAAAATAAAAAACAAAACCGTTGACAACCGGAAGAAAGTTTTGATGGCAACCGTAAAGGGCGATGTGCACGACATTGGGAAAAATATAGTTGGGGTTGTGTTAGCTTGTAACAACTACGATATCATTGATTTGGGAGTGATGGTTCCCACCGAAAAAATTCTCGACACCGCGGTAGCTGAAAACGTGGATGTGATTGGGTTGAGTGGTTTAATTACACCATCGCTGGAAATAATGGCCGATGTAGCCCGCGAAATGGAACGCCGTAAAATGAATATCCCGGTGCTGATTGGTGGGGCAACCACATCAAAAATTCATACTGCCGTTAAAATCGAGACTGAATATTCGAACCCGGTGATTCATGTAAAAGACGCGTCGCTGGCGGTGAACGTGGTTTCGAACCTCGTGGCGAAAAATAAGGATTATATTGAATCGGTTAAAACTGAATACGCCGAAATACGTGCATTTCAGGCACAACGCAAACCAAAGGAGTACCTCAGTTTGGAAAAGGCTCGGGCAAACAAATTTCAGATTGATTGGAATAACACGCCCATTTACAAACCCAATTTTATCGGAGTAAAACAGTTGATTGATTATCCATTGGAAGAACTCCGGAAATACATCGACTGGACTTTCTTTTTCCTGACCTGGGGCCTGAAAGGACATTTCCCACAAATTTTCAATGATAACGAACAAGGCCAAGAAGCTAAAAAGCTTTATGCTGAAGCAAACGAATTTATCGATGAAATTATTGAGAAAAAAATGTTGCAGGCCAACGCTGTGTTTGGAATCTGGCCGGCAAATGCCGATGG
>JBBIVS010000371.1:0-4183 GCA_037439605.1 Draconibacterium sp.
AATTTTGATCAAATTTATTGAAAATCTGCGTAATACGGGATCGCCACCCAAAAAAAGTAATTGAAGCACCAGATTTGAAATATGCCTTTACCTTTGCCAGACAGGATTTAGAAGACAGATGGGAGTGGTATAAGGAACAATATTTAAAAAAAATAAAAGCATGACAAATAATGAACAAATTCAGCGGGATATTGCAGTAGCCTTTGATTTTATTGAGCAAATTATTGATAATCCGGATTTGACTGAAAAGATACCTGAAGGTTCTGCTATTTCATTTATTGATGATGAAAATAGAAAAGTGGAAAAGAAAACTTCACATTTCCCCTCAAAAAAATATGTTAAAGTAAAAAGACACTTTGAACTATTGTAATATCACTTTGCACCTTTTATCACATGAAAAATTAAGGGCTTAAAATACTTTTAAAACGATTTAAAGTTCTGAATCCCCTTCTTTTCCCCCTTTGAATTTCAACCCTGCTTCAATACAATTTATGTATTCTAAGGGGGACTCGCACGAACAATTTTCCGGAAATATTTGAGTTGCTTATCGCAATCAAATGTATTGTATATCAGCTATTAATCGTATTGATTATTAATAAGCAAATCTGTCCCGATTTCGGGACGCGCCACCCATTCAAAATAACAAAAGCAGAAATTTATATTCCTTTAATTCGTTGCGAAGGATTTTTAGGGCATTTGAAATCTGGGTTTCAACTGTGCGCTTTGAAAGTTCAAGCTGAATGGCGATTTCGTCGTTTGGGATTCCTTTAAAACGGCTCATTATAAAAACTTCGCGGGTGCGTGGCGGTAGTTTTTCCCTTGCATTTGCAATTTGTTGCTGTAGCTCTGATTCAACAAACAAGTCGGGCTGGAAAAGCAGATCTTCTTCCACCATTTCTTTGAGCTGGTTCAATGTTTTTTCCCTGATTTGTTCTTTTTTCAGGTAATTGAATGCCCGGTTTTTCACCGAAACAAAAAAGTAGCTTTTTAGGGATGATGATTTTTGAATGTTTTTTCTGGCCGCCCAAACATTCACAAAAAAATCCTGAACGATTTCTTCAGCCTCATCCCGGTCGGAAATAATATGTGCAACAAATATTACAAGTCCCGGATAATAGAACCGGAACAGCAATTCAAAGGCCGTTTGGTCGCCGTTAATGAACCGCTGTATCAGGGTTTCCTCCTCAATCCCGTTTATTGTTGACATGAGAGTAAAATTAGAAAAAATCTTTTTAATACCTCGCCACCAGCGGCATCCTTCTTCCAAAACCAAAAGCTTTTGAACTGATTCTCAAAATGGGCGACGCCTGAAAACGTTTGTATTCGTTTATGTTTACCAGCCTGATTACTTTATTAACCACCGCCTCGTCGAAACCCATCGCAACGATTTCTTTGGGTGATAAATTCATTTCGATATAACCAAACAGCATCCGGTCCAGATCGTGATACTCGGGTAAAGAATCTGAATCTTTCTGGTTCGGTCGCAGTTCAGCAGATGGCGGTTTGGTGATTGTGTTCTGTGGGATAATTTCCCTTTCGCGGTTGATGAAGTTCGAAAGCCTGAAAACATCCATTTTATAAACATCGCCCAGCACTGCCAAACCGCCGTTCATATCGCCATACAACGTTCCGTAACCCACGGCGCACTCGCTTTTATTGGTTGTGTTCAGCAATATGTGGCCAAACTTATTCGATATCGCCATTAAATAAATTCCGCGGGCCCGGGCCTGTATATTTTCTTCTGTAACATCGGGCGCAGTGCCTTCGAACAAAGTTGATAAACCGGTTTCGAAAGCATCAACTGCCGATTGAATATTTATAATATCGTACTGAACTCCAAGGTTTTCAGCTAATTGGCGGGCATCGTCAACACTGTGGTCCGATGAATATTTTGAAGGCATTAAAAGCACCCTCACATTTTCGGCGCCCAACGCACATACCGCCAAAACCAAAGTCAGTGCCGAATCGATTCCTCCTGACAAACCCAGTGTGGCTTTCCGAAAACCCATTTTGCCAAAATAATCGCGAATTCCCAAAATCAGCGCATCGTGAATTTTTTCAATGGTTTCAGTTTTGGATTGAAGTTGTTTTTCCCCTGTTTTTTCAGTGTCAACCAACAGAAAATCCTCTTGGAAATATTTCAGTTCTTTTACAATTTCTCCTTCACAATTAATAAAAACCGAGCCGCCATCGAAAATCAATTCGGTTTGAGCGCCAACCTGGTTGATGTACAAAACAGGAACTTTGTATTTTTTTGCCTTGTTAATCAGCACATTTTTCCGCCACTCTTCCTGGTTGTACGAAAATGGTGAGGCCGAAATATTGACAACAAAACCAGGATTCAGTTTCGATAATTCTTCCATCGGCGAAACCTGGTACAACTTGTCTTTCCCGAATTCGTTTGCTGTTGGAAGTTCATCCCACAAATCTTCGCAAATGGTAATTGCAATTCTTTCGCCCTTAAATTCTACAATCTTAAACTCGCGGTTGGGTTCAAAATGGCGGTATTCATCAAATATATCGTAAGTGGGCAGCAGGGTTTTATTTTGAATGTGCTGAATTTTTCCTTCGTTTAAAAAGAAGGCCGAGTTGTATAACTGCTTGCCACGCGCATTTTCGTTAATTCGCGGAGCGCCAATAATGGCAGCTATTCCAACACAATTTTCTGCAATTTTAGCAACCGCATTCTCGGCTTTGTGAATAAACTCTTTTTTCTCCAGCAAATCGTGCGGATAATAACCGGTAACCGACAATTCGGAAAAAATCACCAAATCGGCTCCGTCGTTTTTTGCTTTTTCGATGTGTGCAATAATTTTAGCTGAATTTCCTTCGAAATCGCCAATGGTGTAATTTAACTGGGCAAAAGCAACTTTCATAACCTGAGTTTCGTGTTGTTCAGAGTTCAGAGTTCAGAGTTTAAAGTTAAACAACCCTTAACTCTGAAGCCGAAACTCTGAACTTGTTTTGTGATTGCAAATCTCCAATTTTTAGTTCACTTTCGCAATATTATTTTTATTGAAACGTATTGAATAAAAAATCAAAAAAAATGAGACTGGTTCAACAAGTGATTTTTACTGTTATTTTGCTTTTATCGCTTTTTTCATGTAAACGAAATCCTTTAAAAGTGGATATTTCGGATATCAATGCTGAAATACAAGTAGTTCGGTTTGATAAGGAATTATTCGAAATAAATACAGCCGACACATTAAAATTGCTAACTGAATTGAGCAACAAATACCCTGAATTTTTCGACCTTTTTACTTACAAAGTGATTCAGATAGGAGGAATTGGCGACTCGCTTTTTCCTGATGGAATGAAGTTGTTTTTGACAGACACTATGATTTTGGATGTAAAAAAATTTGTCGATTCTGAATTTGCCGATTTTAACAAAACCGAAAAACAATTGATTAAAGCATTTAAATATTTTCAGTACCATTTCCCCGACAAAGATTTACCAACGGTTTATGCTTACATCTCCGGGTTTAATCAATCGGTTGTTACTGCCGAAAAAATCATTGGAATCAGCCTCGACAAATATCTGGGCAGAGATTGCGAATATTACAGGAAACTCAGCTCAACACCACAGTATAAAGTTTTGAATATGCACAAGGCAAAAATTGCTTCGGATGTTGCCTACGCATGGGGCATTACTGAATTTGAACAAACAAACAAAGCCACTACCCTGCTCGACAACATGATTTACCAGGGAAAACTAATGTATTTTGTTGATGCAATGCTGCCTGAAATGCACGATTCGCTGAAAATCGGTTATACCAAACAACAACTCGACTGGTGCAAAAAAAACGAAGCCCAGATGTGGTCGCAATTGATTGAACATAAAATGCTGTATTCGAACAAACGGATGGATATTATCCGATATATCAACGCAAGCCCAACTACAAGCGGGTTTCCGCTTGAATCGCCCGGTCGAACAGGAGTATGGATTGGGTGGCAGATTGTGAGGAAATACATGAAAAAATTTCCAGAAACCACCTTGCCTGAACTAATGCAAAACAGCGACCATCAGCAGATTTTAAATGATTCCAAATACTTCCCTGAATAGCATAAAATGCAGAAAGTATAACAGTTTCTTAATAAATTTCCATAATATTGTGGCCTTAAAATAAATCAACCAACCGATTTGAACAATATAAATCATATAATTTCAAAATTTACTCCGGTT
>JBBIVS010000372.1:0-4183 GCA_037439605.1 Draconibacterium sp.
GGCCCCTAAATCCCCAAAGGGGACTTTTCACTGCTCCACAAAATGTTTCTTCGTTATTACTCCTTCCCTTTGGGGAGGTTGGGTGGGGTCATTTTCTTAAACAATTTTTTAATTTCAATTTCTAAACTCCCTGACCCCTAAATCCCCAAAGGGGACTTTTTGCTGCTCTATAAAATGTTTCTTTGTTCTTACCCCTCCCCTTGGGAGGCTGGGTGGGTCAATTTTACTATCTCCTCCTTTATTCTATCTAAAACTTTCTCAATTTCATTTTCAACCTCTTCATTTTTAAATCTAATTACCGAATATCCCATAAAATTAAGCCATTTCGTTCTTGCTTCATCCTCTTCAATTCGCTTTAAATGAATTCCTCCATCTACTTCAATTATCAACTTGATTGAAAGTGCAACAAAATCAGGAATATAATTCTCAATAATATGTTGCCGCCTGAATTTTACTACTAATTTTTTACCTTTTAAATGCTCCCAAAGAATTTTTTCAGCAGGTGTCATATCGTCTTTTAACTTTTCCCTTTCGTATTTAAACTTCCGGTAAAACTCTTTATTCGCTGTCAGCCATCCGGGCTTCCTGAAGTTGTTATTGTTTTCCAAATCCATATTATACTTTTTCTTCCTGACCCCTAAATCCCCCAAAGGGTACTTTTCACTGCTCCGCAAAATGTTTCTTTGTTCTCACTCCTCCCCTTTGAGGAGGTTGGGTGGGGTCATAAAAAAGGCCGCCGAAAAAAGGCAGCCTTCCTTAAATATTTACATCAAATACTTTGTTTTATTCGGCGGCTGCCTGTGTTGAATCGACAAATACACGCTGGCGCATTTCGCGATCGAGCATAAAGATGCCGTTACCCTGGCCGTTTATCAACTTCAGGGTGTCAAGAATTTCCTGCACGTTGGCTTCTTCTTCCACCTGTTCGTCAACAAACCATTTTAAAAAGCTCTGGGTTGCATGGTCGCGTTCTTCCAGCGAAATATCAACCAGGTTGTTAATAAGCGATGTAACATGCTGCTCGTGAGCTTTGGTTTTCTCAAATACGTCAACAATGTCCACAAATTCAGTAGGCATTTGCTGAATGGCTTTTAACTCCACTTTGCCACTCCTTTCAACTACATATTTGAAAAATTTATTTGCATGGGTAAGTTCTTCCTGGTACTGAATGTACATCCAGTTGGCAAACCCTGGCAGGCCTTTTTCACTAAACCATGCCGACATCGACAAATAAAGCAATGCTGAGTACTGTTCGGCATTAATTTGCTCATTAAGTGCGTTTAACATTTTTTCCTTTATCATGATTTTTTAGTTTTTAATTTGCGTTAAAAGTAGAAAAAAGGAAAGAGAATATAAAGAAACCTCTGCCCAAAATTGCAACAATGTTAATATTGAATTTCTATGATGGGTTATTTTTATCTATGGGCAGGAAACCGGCAGGCAGTAGGCAGTTTCCAGCAGGCAGTTGGCAGTTGGCTTTGGCAGTTGGCTTTGGCAGTAACACAGTATCAAGTATCAAGTATCCTGCATCCAGAATCCCAATCTCAAAAACGCGACGTCTTATTCTGTTATATCCATTGGTTGGTTTTAATTTTTTGTCCTGAAATGGAAAAAACACACCCCTTTTTTTGATGTAAGCAAAAAATAGCAACAAAAACAAGATGGTATTAAATAAGTTTCGTTAGTTAAAACCCCCTGTTCGTTGTTAAAAACACGGGGTTCGTTGGTTAAAATAGTGGTTTCGCTTATTTAATCCGATTCTAAACAAAAGACTAATAATTTTTTTTATTTTGGGACACACAAGTGATACAGCATATTAAATTATCTTGTAATTTTCTACCGGTTTTATGAAGAAAAAAATAAGGGTTTTTCTGAACAGAACCACAACAACAAATTTAACCGGCACTTATGGAAAAGCATTTAATCTTTTTCGATGTGTATAAAAGTTTAACCTCCGGAAAATTCTGAAAGGCAAATTTCCCGGAAACGATTGATGTAACAGGCTTTGGACGGCTTACCGTTACATTATTTACAAATCCCGCGTTGTTTTATTTAATCAAGGTGTTTTGTCATTGGGCAATCATCTGAACTTATATATGATCCATAAACAATTTGTTTAACTCTAAATTCTTCGATATGAAAAAAATACGATAATACAAATAGTGAAAGCAGCTAACTCTCTGGAAATGTTTTGAATTTGTTTTTTAATAATTTAGAATTTATTTGTCATTTGTTTCCCGTAATTTGGAATTTGTACCATAAAAAGCAACAATTTAAAAAACAACACACTATAATATTCGAACAATATATGCTTCTGTTTTTATCCATCTCAGGTATTCTTCTGTCGGTAATTTTGCTGGTTAGCAATGCAAAAAACTACAGGTCATCCATTTACCTGGGTGGTTTCTTTTTTCTTATCAGCCTGTACAGCTTCAATCAGTACTTATTGTTTTATTCAAAATCAGTATTTCTGGTCGCTGTTTTTTTTATCAATGTTGGTTATCTGGCCTGTCTTATCGGGCCCATGTTATATTGGTATGTGCGGTGCGTTTTAACCGATAACCAGTGCTTTTCAGTAAAAGATGTGTGGCACTTTTTGCCAATGTTAATTTATTACATCGGCTCTATACCCCATATTTTATTGCCCTGGACTGAGAAAATGGAGATTGCAGCCAAAATAATTGATAATCCGGCATTTATTGCAGAATATAAAGGCACCTTGTTTTACGGCATACTTCCTGTTTTTGTGGTTTATCTGAGCCGCCCCATACTGGTTTTGGTTTATACACTTTGGTCGGGTGGTTTACTTGTCAGATGTACATTAAGCAGGAGGGAAAAGCCGGTGCTTTCACGTCAGCTTTTTATGAAAAAATGGTTGTTTTTATTACTGGGGTCGTTGTTGATAATGGTTTTGAGCCACATTTTGCTGATGCTCGAAACTTATATAAACCGAAACCTGGACATATTTTTAGCCCTGAATATACTGCAGGTTTTATCAGGGGCAGGATTAATCGGTTTGCTGATTTCGCCCTTCTTTTTTCCATCCGTTTTATATGGATTAGCTGTATTGCCAAAAGAAAATTTTACAGTTACGGCAAATAAAGAGAGGAATGAGAGCACGGTGGAAACCAAAAAACAAACGCTTGATTTGGACAGCGATTACCTGGTTGCCATAGGTTTAAAGGCAGATTCATACATGAATGAGTTCAGGCCGTATCTTCAACCCGATTTTAATTTGAACCAGCTTTCTGTTTTAACCCATATTCCTGTCCATCATCTTGCATATTATTTCAGGGAAATAAAGAAGGAGCATTTTATGGATTACAGGAATAAATTGCGGATTGAACATGCAAAAGTGCTCATTAAAAATGGCAAGAGTGGCGGTGTAACACTGGAAGCAATCGGAATTTCATCGGGTTTTACCTCGCGCAATGCATTCTTTAAGGCCTTTAAAAAGATAGAAGGAATTTCTCCAGGTTCTTTTGCTTCACGACTCAACTGATATTTGATATGATGATAAAAACTTTGTACCATTTTTATAAAAACGATACAAACTTCGATGCCTGATTTGCATTTAAACCGATTTTGATATTTAATTTTAACAACTGAATAAGGGTGTTTTTTATAGCATTTTACTTCCACTAAATCGTGTTTTTATGTTGAAATTTCGGAAAATCTGAACAGGCAGTGTTCAGTTATCCCCAGGTAATGAAAAGTCGTGGATGGCGCTTCATTACTGCAAACAAATCCCGCGTTATTTTTTATAAGATAAGGATTTTGCCTTGCCACAGGGCAGGCATTTGAATAAAATAATATCTGAACACAAACATTTATTAACTCTAAATTCTTTAAAATGAAAAAAATTTACGAAACTTTTCGAACTACCCGGGCAGCGCTTGTGGCGCTGCTGATGGGGCTTATGATGCTGGCCACACAGGCCGGTTATGGACAAACAACTACTGCAACCGTTACAACTGACAAAGCCGACTACATGCCTGGCGAGTATGTTACAATTACCGGTACTGGTTGGTTGCCTGGTGAAACAGTAAAAATGGTGCTCGACCATACACTGTTCGTACATCCTGACGAATATCTCGAGGCAATTGCCGATGCTCAGGGCAATATTTATAACTAAAGTTTCCCACATTTTAAAAGCCACATATACGGGCATTTTAAGTATTTC
>JBBIVS010000373.1:0-4180 GCA_037439605.1 Draconibacterium sp.
ACTTCTCATCTCTTCGCTAAGCCTCACCGGGCGAAGGGTTTTGCTGTTGATAAATGATCCTTTCTGGTGACCGGAAGAGCAAAGTTCATTTTTTTCGTTATAAAACCTGAACTGCAAAATGGCCGAAGCATTGTTCAATTGCGAAACCCAACACTCGATTTTTACCCGGTTGTTCAGAAAAAGAGCCTTTTTGTATAGAATATAGGTTTCGGTAATTATTGGGAGGATGTTGTTTTTCTCAAGCAAATCGAAAATAGAAATGCCCATTTCCTCAAAAAGTTTAACACGCCCGTTTTCCATCCAGGTTATATAGTTGATGTTATTTACGTGCCCAACAAAATCAATATGGTAGGTATAAATATTTTCTTCGAATGTCAGTTTCTGCATCTCTTTTTATATGTGTTTTCAGTTAAAATCCGACTTAAAGTTTGGGTGAAAAATTAAGTTCCGAAAACTTTCGCTTCTTCTGAATAAAAAATTTCCACATAATACTTTTCGAATACACTTCAGGATGATTTTTTACAATAACCAGTTTTTGAGCCTGTTTTCTTTTGCGAATGAGTACTGTAAGATTTTTATAAAATGAAAAGTGCGCTTTTAAAACTGCCCAAAACTCACGATAATTAAACCCAACAATAAATTTTACCGCTGCAACCCCGTCTAACACCATTCGAAGAAAGAAAATGCGGGTGAATTGGTGTTTTGGCAGGTTTTTAAACAACATGAACAAATTATTCCGGAAGTTGAGGTAAACTTTTTTCGGACTGCCATAAGAAAGTGTTCCACCTCCCAAATGATAAACCACGCTCTGTGGCTGGTAAGCAACTTTGTATCCCCTGTTTTTTAGCCGCCAGCACAAATCAATTTCTTCCATGTGTGCCCAAAAATCGCCGTCCAAACCCCCGACAGTTTTAAAGGCAGAAGCCCTTGCAAACATGCAGGCGCCGGTGGCCCAGAAAATTGGAGTTGGTACATTATATTGGCCATGGTCGTTCTCAATCCGGTTCAGAATCCTTCCACGGCAAAACGGGTATCCAAATTTGTCGATAAAACCGCCCGCAGCCCCGGCATATTCAAACTTGCCAGGTTCATTATAACTTAAAATTTTAGGTTGAATGGCAGCCAGTTTTTCATCAGTTTCAAACTGTTCAATACAGGGTTCAATCCAGTTTCCGGTGACTTTTACATCCGAATTCAACAAGATAAAGTATTCGGCATCAACCTGTTTCAATGCCTGGTTGTACCCTTCGGCAAATCCATAATTTGTTTTTAATTCGATAATTCTGACCGATGGGTAATAACTTTTGAGGTGTTCAACTGATTTATCAGCAGAACCATTGTCGGCAACAATTATCTGTGTGCTTTCCGATTTGGAATGTTCGATTACCGATGGCAAAAAATCATCGAATAATTTTTCACCGTTCCAACTGAGTATGACAATAGCGATTTTTATTGGTTTTGCCATCAAAATCAGTCGGTTAACAATTTCAGGATGATTGAAGTCAGTTTTTCTTTGTCCAATTCATCCAGAATTTTGGTGATTTTTTCGGTTTTTTCTTTGTCTTCCGACTGAATCAATGCATCGAGTTCTTTAAAATTCTTCCCTGTTAATTCGTCTCTCAGTAATTCCCGTATTTTTTCCTTATCCTGATTGGCCTGTGGTAAACCCAGTGTTTCGAGTTCGGTAATGGCAGCTTTTACGATTTCTTCGGCTTGCAACAAAACCGGGTCTTTATCGCTTGTTTTTCCGGCTGCCGCTGTATCGCGTAAATTCCAGCTTGAGTAATCGTAACCCAAATCCTTTATCATTTTTAATTTCGAACTCTCTTTCCCAAAAATCCGTTCAAAAAAAATGATGGTGTGGTTTTTCCAGGCTTCCAAATCAAATTTTTTCTCATAAAGCCTTTCAATTTGTCCCTGTAATAGAGCTATTTCCTTGTCTGCCATTGGATATTTGTTTTTGTGCAATTTACAAAATAATTATGTCGAAAGTTTTAGTTTTAATAGTTTAAGCCAAAAATCCAAAGCGGAATTGTATTTCCAAATCCATATTCAATATTGTCTTTTACAATAAATGCATTTTCCAGATTTTTTATTTGGTTGCTGTTTTTTGATTTGCCACCAACTTCAAAAGTATATTTACCTATTGTAAAATCAGCCTCCTTTGATGAAAAAACTTTATTTTTCAAACTCATTTGATTTAAAAAGAAGGTTTCCCTGATGCTGCCAGTATTTGGAATTCCCTCAGCAAAAAGGTGAATTAAGTTTGAATTGTTCAAATAAATTTTCTGAACTTTACCCAACAGCCTGATTCCACGGGTGGATTCCCTAAGTTGTAGAATTAATCCGGTCCGTTCAAAAAGTTTTAAATATTCTGTAATCTGGTTTCTGCTAATACCTATTATTTCGGCAATTTTGGTGAGGTTTGGTTTAAATGGAACAGATTGTGAAACGACAAACAAAAGCTGTTTTAACTTGTTTATGGTAGCCGCATTCATTCCCGAATGGCTTGGTATATCTGATTCAATAGTAAGATTTGTGGTATTGTTCAGTTTTTCAAGGTAGCCTGGTTCTTTAAAAAACGGGTAATATCCAACGCTCAGATATTCCTGAAAATGTTCCAACGGTTTAAACCCTTCAAATTCAAATTTATTTTGAATGATTTGTTCAAATGACTGGACAGGTATTTGAATGCCACTTTTCATTTCCATAAATTCCCTAAAGGAAAGCCCTGGCAAATAATGGGTTAAAACCCTGCGACTTAAATCAGCATAACCTTTGTAAATATCAAGAATCGAGGAACCTGTGAAAACTATATGCAGGTCGGGCAGATAATCGTAAATCATTTTTAATTCTTTCGACCAGTTAGCGTATTTGTGAATCTCGTCGATGAATAAAAATTTTCCACCACGATTTGAAAAATTCTGTGCAAATTCAAACAGGTTTTTATCGGTTAAATAAATATTGTCAGCGCCAATGTATAAAGTTTCATTCACCGGAAGTTTAAGTTTAATTATCTGAAGCAAAAGTGTAGTTTTTCCTGCTCCACGTGGGCCAACAATTGCTGTCATCCGGTTATCGGGGTTGATTTCGTGGTATAAAAACCGAAGGAATTTTGTGCTTGTCCGCGAAAGAATACTCCGGTATAAATTATTGATTTGTTCCATAATTCGCATATTTTAAAATGCAAATATATCAAAAAATGCACAATAAAATGTGCATTTTTTGTAAAAAACGCACATTTAAATATGCAAAACAGAACTATTTGTTGCCTAAATGATGATGAATAATCTGGTAAAATTCATCGAAATAGTTGTTGCCCGCTGCAATGATTTCACCGCCGAAAAGCCAGTTGTAGCCAGCATTAAAATCGGTTACCTTTCCGCCTGCCTGTTGAATGATAAATACCCCGGCAGCCACATCCCACGCGTGCAGAGCGTGTTCGAAAAATGCATCAAAACGGCCTGCTGCAACATACGCCAAATCGACCGCAGCCGAACCCAGCCTACGAAGACCGCGGGTGTTTTTCATCAAATGTTTCATGGCGGCAATATAATCATCAACGCGGTCGAAATCATAATAAGGGAAACCGGTACCAATTAATGCATGTTCCGATTTTGAATTTGGCGAAACCCTTATTTCACTTCAGTTTAAATATGCAGCACTACCTTTCCACGCGTAAAACATTTCGTCGAGTTTTACTTCATAAACCACGCCCAAAACGATTTTGTCGTTTTCCCTTAACGCGATGCTTACCGAGTGCGGTGCAATTCCATGAATGAAATTTGTGGTACCATCGAGCGGGTCAATAATCCAGGTATATTTTTCATGATTCGAATCTGCGGTTCCTTCTTCGGCAACAAAACCTGAATCGGGAATCAGTTTTTTTAAAGCGGCAACAATTATGGCCTCTGCCGTTTTATCAACATAAGTTACAAGGCTTGTAATCCCTTTAAATTCGATGTCTCTGACTTTAATTTTTTTACCTTCCTCGCGAATAAAACTGCCTGTTTCGCGGGCTATTTCCTGAACCTGAAAGCAAAGGTTTTTGTAATCCATTTTATTGAAAGTTTGAGGTAAAATTAGGCAAAAAACTCAGGCAAAATTAACTGATACGTTTCCATTTGGCAAAACTGAAATTAAATTAACATCAATCAGTTGATTAACCAGATTTATGTTA
>JBBIVS010000374.1:0-2629 GCA_037439605.1 Draconibacterium sp.
TATGTTTGATAAAGTTACCATTCAACTCGATCCAAACTATTATTCAGGTAAAGAGTTGATAATCGAATCAATAAATAATTCAAAACAAAACGTTTATATTCAATCGGTTTATCAAAATTCTGAGCCGTTGGAAAACTGCTGGATCGACTTCAAAAAACTGATCCGGGGCGGAAAGCTTGTTTTTGAAATGGGCAGCCAGCCAAATACTTCGTGGGGAACAGCTACCCCGCCGCCATATTAGCTTAATGACTTCAAATTGAATATAATAACTATTGAAAGAATAACGATAATCACCCTTCGACTCCGCTCAGGGTTACGGTCAGACTGAGCGGAGTCGAAGTCTGTTTATTCAAAATAAATAAGATAAATAATAAACTTTAAATCGAATTAAATGAAAACATCTTTTGCGCTAATTATATTTGTTTTTATGGCTTTTGCCTGTTCCACTCCTGTTAAAAAAAATGCAAATATGGAATTAATCAACCAGATTGACAGCAACGCATATTTCCCTTTTGTAAAGAAGAAAGCGCTCGAAATAATGAAAACCGGTTTCAATGCCGGCGATGGCTACCGCGAAGTATGGATTCGCGATTATAACACGTTTATTGAATTGGCGGCAGAGGTCTTTCCAAAGGAAGAGCTAAAGGAAAACCTGCTTGTATTTTTCCGGATGCAGGGCGATGACGGAAACATCATCGACGGATTTACCCCGATTGAAAAAGTTGGCCCGGTAGCTTATGATTTTGCCTATTCGAAGCTTGAACCGCGTTATGCAGCGCACAAAAACACCGTTGAAACCGACCAGGAATCATCGTTGGTGCAAGCGGTGTATAAATATATTCAGATAACAGGCGATAATTCAATTTTAACCGAAATGATTGGCGACAAAACCGTTGCAGAACGGCTCGAATGGTCGATGGATTTTTTGATGCAACACCGTTTTAACGAACAATACGGTTTAATATTTGGCGCAACAACTGCCGATTGGGGCGATGTACAACCCGAACATGGCTGGGGTGTCGATTGGGATGAAAATACTCATCCGGCCATTGATATTTATGATAATGCCATGTTTATCATCGCGCTGAATAACATGATTGAAATACTTCCGGATACCAAAACCAAATGGGGCCCAATTAAAGAAAATATAGCTCAAAATTGTCGCAAATACCTGTGGGATAATGACAATCAGAAATTCATCCCACACATTTATCTTGAAAAAGGTTCGCCCTTTCCTGCTGATTTCGACGAAAACCAGATTTACTATTTCGGTGGAACAGCAATTGCCATAGAAGCCGGATTGTTGAGCAGGGAAGAAATTAAAACATCGCTGGATGAAATGGTGCGCAGGGTAAAAGAAGCAGGTGCACCCTCAATAGGTTTGACTTTATATCCTCCCTATCCTGAAGGGTATTTTTTTAACAAGATCATGAATCCTGTTTACAGTTATCAAAATGGCGGCGACTGGACCTGGTTTGGCGGTCGTATGATTCAGCAACTGATTAAAAACGGTTTTGTTGAAGAAGCTTATCGCGAAGTTCAGCCCATGGTAAAACGTGTAAAAGACAATGATGGATTTTTTGAATGGTATTCAATAAATAACGAACCGCGCGGATCAGGAACTTTCAGGGGCGAAGCCGGTGTTCTGTTCACTGCCATCAGAATGTTTGAAGAGTGGAAGGTAAATCAGAAATAAATTAGAAATGCAGGATTGGAGAAAGACGGCGCAATACCTGATGCCCGCAAAAAAGGAAGAAACAGCAAAAGGCGAATATGATATTTACCCGACGTTGCGATTGGAAGAAGGAAAAATCGGGATTGGTTTTGAAGTACTGGCTAAAACTTTAGCCGATGAAAAAGTATTGATAATTGACGGTTATGTTGGTGTTTTTTTCGATGATTTCAGTAAAAAACTGGATGCTGAATTTAACAGGTTGGGAAAAAAAGTTGCCTGGTTTTCGATGGATAAAGCGATTAAGGAAGAAGCTGAAATTGACCGGATGATTGCGCCTTTTTTAGGCGGTGATGATCCACTTTTCGGAACCCGTACCAATTTGATTTTAAGCGATTTTTATGATACAAATAAACTTTCACAGATTCAGCCCGACGTAAAAGCTGATATTTCTGTGATTATGGGTCCGGGTGCATCACTGACCGGATGGAAAGGCAAACTGATTTATATCGACCTGCCCAAAAATGAACTGCAGTTCAGGGCACGCGCTAAATCAGTCTGCAATTTGGGAGCCGGTAAAGCAGATGATATCAAACCCATGTACAAGCGGTTTTATTTTGTCGATTGGGTGGTTTTAAACCGGCACAAACAGGAAATTCTCCCAAAAATCGATTTGATGGTTGACGGCCAGCGCCCCGGTGAAATCACGTGGATGTTGGGGAAAGATTTAAGGGAATCGCTGAAAAAAATGAGCCGAAATACATTCCGTGTCCGTCCGTGGTTTGAACCCGGCGCCTGGGGAGGCCAGTGGATAAAGGAAAAAATTCCGGCGCTCAACCCTGATGTTCCAAATTATGCATGGTCGTTTGAATTAATCGTTCCTGAAAACGGTCTGATTATGGAAAGCAGCGGAAAACTGCTGGAGGTTTCATTTGAGTTGCTGATGTTTCAGGAATA
>JBBIVS010000374.1:2729-4175 GCA_037439605.1 Draconibacterium sp.
CTGCGGTTCAGTTTCGAAAACAACCAGGCCATCGATATCACCAAACATGTGCAGGTGCACCAATCGCACAAACACGATCTTTTTCTGATACCGCCCGGAAGCATACACGGCGCCGGAATCAATAATCTTGTTCTTGAAATCAGTACTACGCCCTACATTTTTACTTTTAAAATGTACGATTGGATGCGGCTTGATCTCGATGGAAAACCCCGTCCGCTAAACATCGATCGTGGAATGGAAAACCTTTATTTCGAACGGAAAGGTGCGTATGTAAAAGAGAAAATGATTTCAAAACCATCTTTGCTGGAGGTAGGTATTGATTGGAAATTGTACCATTTGCCCACCCACGAAAAACACAGCTACGATGTTCACCGGTATCATTTTAAAACTGAAATCGAAGTGAAAACCGAAAACATATGTCATGTTCTTTCATTGGTTGAGGGAACAAGTATTGTTTTGGAAACAGCCGGGGGAATGAAACAGAGCTACAATTATGCCGAAACATTTGTGATACCTGCCGCTGCCGGTTCGTATAAAATAATTAATGAAACAGATAGTGAAATTATGGTTGTGAAGGCATTTTTGAAATAGCTGATAAAAGAAGTATTTTAATAATGCAGAAGGATTAGTTTTTGGAAGACTGTTCAACAAGATTAAACGTTTTATTTGCAGTGATTTGCGGTTTAATTTCAGCGGTATTTGTTCTCTGATCAATTTCAGATTTAAATTGCTCTAATTGCAGTTCCTTTGGTAAAATTTGAAAATCGCTGTTTTCAGTTTTTGTATTTAAATATGTTAAGTTGTTATCGTACACACTAATTATTTTACTCATCCGGCAATTTTCACTTTTTAACCAGATCATTTCCGGATTCTCTGATTTTGGGTCATTTATTTTTTCTTCTACTTGTTGATTATTCATTTCAAGTAAGTTTTTCTATTTCAGCTTAGTCTTTTAATATAATAACACCGGCGGTTACCAAAACCAGTAGTAGCAGTAATGAAGCGGATGAAGGAGATGATTCTTTTTCGTTTTTCATAGGACTTATCATATTCCACCAGCTTTTTCACGATTGAAAGGCCAAGGCCGGTCCCGCTGTATTTTTTCCCTGTTTTACTTTCTATTTGAACATATTCGTCAAAAATCAGGTTGATGTCATTTTTCTTCATGCCAATTCCTGAGTCAGTTATCTGTATTTCAATCTGATAACTTTGGTTAAGGCTTTTTGAGCATATTGCTTTTATCCGCACTTCGCCTTTTTCAGTAAACTTAATGGCATTGCTGTTGAGGTTAATCAGGATATGTTTCAAGCGGATCGGGTCGCAAACCAAAGCTTCGGTTTTTCTTCCTCCCATTCGAAATAAATATCAATGCCTTTGAACTCTGCGTCAAATTTTTGCAAATTAAAAACTTCTTCAAAAAGTTCAATATGAGAAAATGATACCTGA
>JBBIVS010000375.1:0-1903 GCA_037439605.1 Draconibacterium sp.
TAGAAAGCGCCGAAAGATTTGGGCTTTCACAACTTCACCAGTTGCGCGGCAGGGTTGGCCGAGGCGCAGAACAGTCATATTGTATTTTGATGTCTTCGTACAAAATTGGCCCCGAAAGCCGCAAACGATTGGAAACAATGGTTCGTACCTACGATGGTTTTGAAATTGCCGAGGTTGACATGAAACTTCGGGGGCCCGGCGACATTGAAGGCACCCAGCAAAGCGGCATTGGTTTCGACCTGAAAATTGCAATCTGGGAAAAGACGGGGAAATTCTTAAGTTAGCAAGAAATGTGGCAACTGAAGTGCTGGAAAAAGACCCGAACCTGCAAAACGAAGAAAACAGGATTCTGCTGAAAACGCTTAAATCGACAAAACAAACCGAATTCGACTGGAGTTCGATAAGTTGATGATTCAACTGAACAATTAGCAGCAATTTTTGGTTTTGAAATAAAAGTGTGTAAATTGAGGTTCTAATTTAAACAATTGAAAAAATGGAAAATAGCAATCTGACCCGGCGCGATTTTATAAAAACCACAGGCGCTGTTACTGCCGGGGTTATTTTGGCCCCAACCTTTGCGGGCGCTGCTTCAAAGTTCGATTCGAAAGGTTTGCCAACGACAATACTTGGAAAAACCGGCGTTAGAATTCCATTGCTCATAATGGGTTTGGGAAGCCGGTTCATGGCGGTTGACGAGGAAAAAGGGCTCGAGATTCTGGAAACAGCGCTTAATACCGGCTTTTATTACTGGGACACCGCCGCTGATTATAAAAACAACAAACAGTTCAGCGAGGAGCGGATTGGGAAAATACTTCCTTCGGTAAGGAGCAAAATATTTCTTTCTTCAAAAGTTGGCGAAAGAAAAGGAGAGGATGCAAAAAGAACCGTGGAAACAAGTTTAAAACGTTTGAACACTGATTATATCGATTTGTACCAAATCCACAGCATTACCACCGAAGACGAAGTGAAACAGTTTGGCGCTGCTGACGGAGTGCTTCCGGTTTTGCAGAAATATAAAGAGCAGGGAGTAATCAGGCATATTGGTTTTACCGGCCACACTTCGGCAAGCGCGATGAAACTGGCTGCCGAAATGTATGATTTCGATACGATGCTGATTGCCATGAACCACCAGCAAAAAGGTGAAAAGTTCGAAGAAAACCCAGTGCAGTTTGCCGCATCCAGAGGAATGGGAGTACTTGCGATGAAAACCATCAGGCCGCGAGAAACTGTAGCTTCGCTCAATCCCGACGACTTGATTCGTTATGCATTGAGTTTAAAAGGGGTTACCGCTGCTGTTGTTGGAATCGACAAAAAAGAACTGGTTACGGAAAATGCCGGAATTGTGAAAATTTTTAAACCTCTCGACGAGGAAAAAATGAAATCGTTAAGGGCCAATCTGCAACCTTTTTACAAAAGTAAAACTTTACCATGGCTGCAACCGGGTTATTTTGACGGGATGCAACTTGCTTGAAAAAATTACAAAAAGCAAAGAACAAAATTCAAATAAATTCAAAAATCAAAAATTCCATTTTCGAAAATGTTTGAATTTTGTTTTTTAAAATTTGAGATTAATTTGTTTTTTGAATTTTGACGTTTGAGATTTAACACGGATTAAACTAACTCAAAAAACTTTTGCTGAATAAACCGGGTAATTTTGCCAGGTTTTCCATTCCCAATCACGTTGTCATTTACCTGGATTGCAGGAGTAATTTCGCTTCCGGTGCCGGCAATTATAAGCTCGTCCATTTCGAGCATTTCAGCTTCAGAAAATTCGCGTTCCTCGAAAGGAATATTGTTGTCGGCACAAATTTCCAAAATTACTTTCCGTGTAATTCCGGGTAAAATCAGGTTTGAAAGTGGACGGGTGATCACCACACCGTTTTTAACTCCCAAAACACTTGAA
>JBBIVS010000375.1:1949-3482 GCA_037439605.1 Draconibacterium sp.
CCCGCCCCGGCTTTCACTGCTTTATTGTACAGCATCGTATTTGGCAGCAGCGAAACCGATTTTATATCGCAGCGTTCCCAGCGAATATCTTCGTGCGTAATAACCCTGATTCCATTTTCCAGATTACCTGTAAACGAAGGTAATCCGAATGTAAAAGCATAAACAGTAGGTCGAATATTTTCGGGGAAATGGTGTACCCGTTTGTGTTCTCCCCGGGTTATCTGAAGATATACTCCTGCATGTTTGTCATTTAAATAGTTTTTGGTGATTAGTTCATCAAAAACAGCTTCCAACCTGACGGTTTCGTTGTATTCGATTTCAATTTCTGTCAGGCTCCGTACGAGTCTCTTCAAGTGATCATGGTAACGAAAAGGTTTCCCGTTGTAATACTTAGCAACTTCGTAAACACCATCGGCAAAAATAAAACCACGGTCGTTGGGCGATATTTTGGCTTCCTCTTTTTTTATAAATTCTCCGTTCAAAAAAACAATCTCATTCATTTTTGCATGTTTTTAAGGATTTGAATTTCTTCGGCCCAAAGTTCTTCATTTGGCGTTTCCAAAATCAGCGGAATTCCGTCAAAACGGCTGTCATTCATAATACATTCAAAAACTTCGAGCCCTAAAGTTCCGGTTCCCAAACTGTCATGGCGGTCAACCCTCGAACCCAGTTCCTTTTTCGAATCATTGAAGTGCATCCCCTTTAAATAATGAAAGCCAACCACTTCTTCAAATTCCTTAAATACCTTTTCAAAACCGGCTTTGGTTTTGATATCATAACCGGCTGAATAAGCGTGGCAGGTATCGATGCAAACCCCCACCCTGCTTTTATCTTCAACCTGATCGATTATTTTTTTCAACTGGTAAAACGAAAATCCCAGGTTACTGCCCTGTCCTGCCGTGTTTTCAATAACAGCAATCACCCCCGAAGTTTGATTTAACGCCCAATTGATTGATTCGGCAATGATTGTAAGACACCGATCTTCCGAAATCTGGTTCAGGTGACTGCCCGGGTGAAAATTCAAACGGTCGAGTCCAAGTTGTTCGCAACGCTGCATTTCATCCAAAAAGGCATTTCTCGATTTTTGCAAAGCTTCCAACTCAGGATGACCCAGATTTATCAGGTAACTGTCGTGTGGCAAAATCTGATGTGGCTGATAACCATATTTTTCGCAACCCGATTTAAAGGCCTCAATGCTTTCCGGCGTTAAAGGTTTTGCCTCCCACTGACGTTGGTTTTTTGTAAACAAAGCAAAAGCAGTTGCTCCGATTTGGTGTGCATTGATGGGTGCATTTTCAACCCCGCCGCCTGCACTAACATGTGCTCCAATATATTTCATTGTATCAAACTTATATTCTTTTTGAATCAAAAACGCTACCTGAAATACCGAAAAATAATTGTCCGAAAATAGGATTTATAAATCCAACAAAAAAATTCAATCCCTCCGAAATGAATAAGACAACTTTATTATTTTTGGTACAAACTTTGTCTTATCTGAAAAAACAAATTTTGTAATACCAAAATCAATATTGG
>JBBIVS010000375.1:3492-4167 GCA_037439605.1 Draconibacterium sp.
AAGAACAAAATTTCGTAATCTTTTAAATTAAAACATGCAGCAATGAAAAATATTTTAATTCTTGTATTAATCTTTCTGTTGACAATGAATGTTAGTTCGCAGGAAACCCAAAAGAAAACTAAAAAGGAACTAAAGGCTGAAAAAAAGGAGCAGCAAATGCAGGAAGTTAAAGAAATTGTTGAAAGCAAGAATTTTGTTTTTGATGCGCGGAATGCAAACCCAATGAACGGCAGGAGCATAACCCTTACATCAGATTATAATGTAAAGATTACAAACGATTCAATTTACTCCTATTTGCCTTATTACGGTGTATCGCACAGTGCAGTTTACGGCGGAACTGAAAGCCCGATGATTTTCAACCAGCCTTTTGAATCAATTACCACTGAAAATTTAAAAAAAGGCTACCTTGTTAAAGTTGTTGTAAAAAACAACAGCGACCGTCTTGATTTTTCATTTAATATTTCATTTTCTGGTTCAACGTCATTAACTGTTTCGAGTATGAACCGACAGACAATTTCGTATTACGGAGAAGTTGTGAAAGAAAAGGGAAAAAAATAAGTGATACCAAATTGCAACCGGGTATTGTATTCTATCCCTGGTATGTTTATTTTTAAAAACTGCTACATCCACGAATCATTGAGGCACTCATGTATTAAAACCACCATGATTTATACC
>JBBIVS010000376.1:0-463 GCA_037439605.1 Draconibacterium sp.
AGAATTGAATTGGTAAAAGCCGATTCGGAAAAACTGCCTTTTGAGAATAACACATTTGATGCAGCCGTTGCAGGGTTTGGGGTAAGAAATTTTGAGAATTTAAAAACCGGGCTTATCGAAATAAATCGTGTTATTAAACCTGGGGGTGTTTTTTATATTCTTGAGTTTTCGAAACCAGATAATTCGCCCTACAAACAAATTTATCAATTCTATTTCACCAAAATTCTGCCATCAATCGGGCGAATGGTTTCAAAAAACAGTAAGGCTTACACTTATTTACCTGAATCGGTAAATGAATTCCCTGATGGAGAAAATTTTTTAACTATTTTAGCAGACGCAGGATTTATTGAAAACAAATATTTTTTACAGACCTTTGGAATAGCAACAATTTATGAGGCGAAAAAACCTTTAAATTTAGCCGATTATACAATAAACTAAATAAATCAGGGTTTTTTTGAATGAC
>JBBIVS010000376.1:473-4147 GCA_037439605.1 Draconibacterium sp.
GTAATTAATTGCCGGTGAAGAAAATTTTTACAGCCATATTATTCATTCTAATTGTTTCGAATTGTTTTGCTCAAAAGCAAATGGTGAATTATCTTACCACTTTCGATGAAAAACTGATTCATTTTGGTTTTACGCTTGGATATAACTTGCTTGATTTTAACATTGTAAATTATAATCCTATTGGCGACAATCCCGAATTTGATCCAAGTGCCACTTTCCCGAACGATCCCAATAAAATTACAGCTAATGAATCTGTCAGGAGTGATTTGCGGTCGCTGGTGCCAGGGTTTACCGTAGGAATTGTTTCAAGCCTGAGATTGACCGAAGATTTGGATTTACGGTTTTTGCCCGGGATGTCGTTTGGTGAACGAAAACTAACCTATAATATTCCGGTTTACGATATTAATGCCGGTATTGAGCCTTTAAAGTTTTATTCCATTAAATCAACCTTTCTTGATTTCCCATTGCTTGTTAAGTATAAAGCCCGGCGAATAAACAACGACAGGCCGTTTGTTATTTTTGGAAGTGCATTCAGGCAGGATATTTCAAAAACGGCAAAAGATGATTTGGTTAAGCTAAAAAGCGGCGGTTTTTATGCTGAAGTTGGCGGTGGATGGGATCACTATTTTCCATTTTTTCGTTTTACTGTTGAAGGAAAATTCAGTTTTGGCTTAAATGACCAGTTGGGTGGATTACCTGAACAGCAGCGTAAATATTACGCACAATCAATAAAAAGTTTAAGATCGAACATTTTTACCCTGTCATTTCATTTCGAGTAACCCCCGGAATTGGATATTTCGTTTAAGTTCGGCACAAATAATCGCAGTTGCAACCGATACGTTTAACGATTCGGCAGATTGGGCATTTTTGTTGAATTCGGGGATTTTAATTCGCTTTTGAATCATTTTCTCAATATCATTGCTTATTCCATTGCCTTCATTTCCCATTACAAGCAAAACTTTTGAGGGAGATTTCAGTGTATAAATATTTTCTCCTTCGAGGAACGATCCCAAAACTGCCATTCCTGATTTGGTGGCAAGTTCAAAAACCGGTTTAAAACTTGTGTACCAAACATCAACCCTGCAAAACGAACCCATGGTTGACTGGATAACTTTTGGATTAAACAAGTCGGCTGTTTTGGGCGAGCAAAAAAGATGTCCGATGCCAAACCAATCGCAAATTCTGATAATGGTGCCCAGATTTCCGGGATCCTGTACATCATTTAGGTAGATGCAAAGTTCCGAATCAATTATCTTTGGCAATTCTTTTTCAGCCGGCAATGTGCACAAGGCTATGCTGTTTTGCGGGTTTTTCATTAAACTTGCCTTTTCAATTTCAAGATGGGTTACTTCGGTTACAATCTTTTCATTTTTTATTTTAGTTTTATTAACGAAAGAGTTGGTCGCGTAAAGTTTTTCGATAACAAATTTTGATTCAAGTAACTCGGTAACCATTTTATCGCCTTCAACAAGAAATAGGTTTTCTTTTATCCTGTTTTTTTTATCGGCAAGAGATTTTATAAGTTTTATACTATTTTTACTAATCATTTTGAAAAATAATTTTCGAGAATGAAATTGACGTAAAGTTACTGTTTCTTAATAAAACCACTTTGTTATTTTTGTTTTTAAAAGTATTACATTGGCCGGAAAAATTAATATCAGTACAAGAAAAGGGATAAAATTGGTTGCACTGGCGGGTGTAATTTTCATGTTTTCATGTTCGCCGGTTAAGTTTGTCCCCGACGATAAATACCTGATAAGTAAAGTCAAAGTCGAAATTGATAATCAGAAAATAAATAAAGAAAGCGCTAAATCGCTGATTAAGCAAAAGGAGAATTATAAAATACTAGGATTCCTGAAGTTTCATTTATTACTGTATAACCTTTCTTCGAAAAGAAAACAGATGACTGGTTAAAAAGGATAGGGGAGCCGCCTCAAATTTATGATGAGGATTTATCAAAACGATCCGAAGGCCAATTAAAGGAGTATGCTCACAGTAAAGGATATTTCAGGGCATCGGTGAACAGCGATGTTATATTTAAAGAAAAAAAGCGTAAAGCTATAATTAACTACCGGTTAAAATCTGGTGAACAGTACGTTATCAGAGGGATTAATTATCAGATTAAAGATTCTTCGTTACAGGCAATATATTTTAGCAGTACACTAAAATCGGAAATAAAGGAAGGTGATGCATTTGATATTGAGGCGATTGAAAAACATCAATTGAATATTGTTAAGTTATTTCGCAACAATGGTTATTTTTATTTTTCGAAAGATGATGTAAAATTTATAGCCGATAGTTCGGTGCATGAAAAACAGGTTTTTGTTGATTTATTGATAAGGCCTGCCAGAAACAGCCAAATTGATTCAACAAAGGTTTTTCAGCCGTTTTATCTCAATAACTTTTTTATTTCGGTTTTGCCGGGTAATTCGCCGGTTACAATCAACAGAGATTCTGTTGGTGTATTTTCCGACACGATTACCTGGGATAACTATACCCTTTACCAAAACAAACAGGTAACTTATCCTCCGGCGTTGTTTAACCGAACTATGCGGCTTAACAAAGGCATGTTGTACAATAACTCCGAGGTTGAAAGCGCTTTTAATGCATTTAACCGGTTGCGGCAGTTCCGGTTTGTTGATATTCAGTTCAGGGAAGCAGTTTCTGCAAACGATACAAACCTGCTTGACGGTTATATTAGGTTAGCGCCGTTAAATAAGCAATCAACTTCATTTGATATTGAGGGTACAAATACATCGGGAAATTTAGGTATTGCCGGAAATGTAACCTACACGCACCGCAATTTATTCCGTGGGGCCGAAGTTTTTCAGCTTAGTTTTTTAGGAGGTATAGAGCGGATTGAGCAGCTAAATAATGGTGTGCCCGATTATTTTAATACAAGAGAATTTGGTGTGGAATCGAGTTTAATGATTCCAAAACTTCTGGGTCCCGGAAATTTTATTGGCAATTTTGAACGGTTTTTGCCCAAAACTGTTGTTACGTTAGGGTTCAATTATCAGAAAAGACCTGAATACTCGCGCAACATTAATAGTTTGAAGTTTGGTTACGACTGGAAATCGACTGAAGATTTGAGACATATTTGGAACCTGCTCGATTATAATAAAGTTAATGTTTATGATTATGACCCGGCTTTTATAGATGGAATAAAGGACCTTTATATAAAGAGCAGTTTTACCGATCACCTGATATTTGCGATGAATTATTCATTAATATTCAGTAATCAAAGGTTAAGCACGATAAAGAACTATACCTATATAAGGTTTAATATTGAGTCATCGGGTAATTTACTTTGGATGCTGTCTGAATTAACAAACCGCGATAAATTTCAGGCAGTTGATTCTCTCGGAAATGTTCAGGCAGAGTATTACAAGGTGTTCAATACCCGTTTTGCACAATATGTAAAATCTGATATTGAATATAGTCGAAGTTTTAGTATTGATAAATTCAATTCAGTTGTTACACGCGGTTTTTTTGGAATTGGAGTACCCTACGGGAATTTTGATGTACTGCCATTTGAGAAAAAGTATTTTACGGGCGGTGCAAACGGAATAAGGGCCTGGCCCGTGCGGTCGCTTGGTCCGGGAACGTACAAAGCTTCGCCCGATGAATATCCAAATCAAACTGCCGATATAAAACTGGAAGCTAATTTGGAA
>JBBIVS010000377.1:0-4133 GCA_037439605.1 Draconibacterium sp.
AATATCCGTAATTATTTCTTCTGAAGTGATGTTGTTGGCTTCTGCCTCGTAACTCAACCCAATGCGGTGACGCATTACATCGGCGCAAACAGCACGCACATCCTCAGGAATTACATAACCGCGGCGTTTAATAAATGCAAATGCCTTTGAAGCCTGAGCCAGGCTGATTCCAGCTCTGGGTGAGGCACCGTAAGAAATCATATCCTTATATTTTCCAAGTTTGTATTCTTCAGGTTCGCGGGTGGCGAAAACAATGTCAACAATGTATTTATGGATTTTCTCGTCCATGTAAACATCTTTCACAACATCGCGGGCTTTTAAAATATCTTCCGGTTTTAAAATGGTTGAAGTTTCGGGAAACTGTTTTAAAAGATTCTGGTTAATAATCTGGCGTTCTTCATCCTTTTTCGGATAGTTGATAACAACTTTCAGCATAAAACGGTCAACCTGTGCTTCGGGCAGCGGATATGTACCTTCCTGTTCAATCGGGTTCTGGGTTGCCATAACCAGGAATGGTTCATCAAGTTTATATGTGTGGTCGCCAATGGTAATTTGGCGTTCCTGCATGGCTTCCAAAAGCGCCGATTGCACTTTGGCGGGCGCGCGGTTGATTTCGTCGGCCAGAATAAAGTTGGCGAAAATAGGTCCTTTTTTAATGGTGAATTCTTCTCTTTTCTGACTGTAAATCATTGTTCCAAGCAAGTCGGCCGGCAGCAAATCGGGGGTAAATTGTATGCGGGCAAATTTGGCGCTGATTGTATTTGCCAGCGATTTTATGGCCAGTGTTTTTGCAAGTCCCGGAACACCTTCGAGCAAAATGTGTCCATTTGAAAGCAGCCCTATTAAAAGGCTTTCGACCAAATGTTTTTGTCCGATGATTACTTTGTTCATCTCAATGGTTACCATATCGATAAACGAACTTTCGCGCTGAATTCTTTCGTTTAATTCTCTGATATCAACTGCCTGATTCATATATATTATCTTTTTAATTTTCTGTTTTTTTTTCGAAGGTGCGAATTTAAGGGTTTACAAATAATATAGAACTACATTTCTGTTAAATTATATTAAGTTGAACTGGTTGTTAACAAATGTTGGCAAGCGGCTTCCTTTAAAAAAAAGTCACCCGACTCAATGCCGGGTGACGACAAATTCAAATTTATGAAATTTTAATTTCCCTTTCGGGTTGTGGTTTTACTTCTTCACGTTTTGGCAAAGTAACATGCAGGATGCCATTGTGGTATTTTGCTTCAATCTTTTCGCTCAAAATGGCATTTTCAGGAACTGTGAACGAACGCTGGAACGACTGATAGCTAAACTCCCTGCGGGTGTAGTTTTCATTCTTTTCTTCCCTGTTGTTTTCTTTCTCAGAAGAAATAGTGATGACATTGTTTTTGAAATTGACTTTAAAATCTTTTTTATCCATACCGGGCGCTGCCAGTTCAATTACAAATTCATCAGCAGTTTCCTTTACGTTTACCATTGGTAATGAAGTATTTGTACTCGAAAAATTCGAGAGTCCCCAATCCATCAAATCATTGTTCAAAAACCTTTCAAAGAATGATGGAAGATAATTTTCATTTCTTTTTGGTAACATGGCTTTTTCCTCCTATATTTTATTGGTTAAATAATTAAATGAACTTAAACTCATTCATTATTGAATCAAAAAAAATACCAGAGGTGAAAAACTGTCAAAATATAACAGTTAAATGTCTGATTGTCAGTTGTTGAAAACTAAAGATAAAAAACGTTCTGGTTTTCAGTAAATTAAAAATATGACAGATTTTCAGTGTAATTTTAAAGACAATTTTTTTATCAGAGATAAACGTATGGCTTTTATTTTGCTTCAGGTAAATCGGCAGGAGCCGGTGATTCGTGCTTTATCCCTATTGAAATATTGATGCCGGCTGCCGCGGTTAAACGGTAAGCATTTTTGTAGTTAAATGCCTGGATTATATTGTCGGTAACCAGGTACAAATCTGTTCCCGGCAGAAATCTGAACCTGAGCCCGATACCAAAGTTATCGTGTTTGTATCCTGCAGTGTAACTTACAGAGGCGGAAAGCGCATTTCCAATATACCCGTTTAAGGAGGCAGTTGCAGTTGCCACCGAACCTGTTTTGTAAAAGTTGTTGTTGAACAAAAGGGCATAGTTCCATTTCGGTGAAAACTGGCGCATGGCGCCAATATACAATTTGGCAGGTATTCCTATTTGCACTTTTTCGGCCTCCTTTACCAAAACTTTATCGTTATTGCCATTTAGCTCATAACCGTTAATTTTATATGATGAAGCCCCGATATTGAATAAACTGGCTGAAAAACTCCATTTTCCAAATTCATAAGTTGCCCCAATATCAACCATTAAACTTTTATTTTGCAGAACACTTCCCAACGTGATATCATCCTGCCAGTTTTCAGCCAGAAAGCCTTCATCAAGTACCAGCTCGCCATTGTTCACTGCGTTGGGATTAATTTCGGTGGGCAATCCCATAAACACATCTCCCGAATAAGTTTGCACGTATTCATCTTCATCTGAATTTATTCCCGAATCGTTAAAATCGACTTTGTAATATAGGTTTGAAGTTTTTATGCCTGCCTGGTTAAAGTTTATGCGCGGAGTTATTCCCAAAGTCAGATATTCGTTGATTTTGCGTGAATAAGTAACGCCAAAATTCAGATAAGCATTTCCATCGAGTGAAAGGTCATCGACAATAATTGGAAAATCTTCTTCCGACAGATTGTCCAAATCGGCTGCAATATATGCTATATCAGAGGTTGCTTTATTAAACAGCAGGCTGTTCATGGTAACCAGGAACGACAAATACCCCTTTTCTTTTAATTTAAAACCAAACGATGCAATATTCATACTAGCTTCGCAGGTAAATAAATTGTAGTCTCCAATTGCTTTTACAAATTCGTCGGGATTGTAATTATCGTTTTCAAGGTTATTTACAAAATCATCCATTTCGTTCATGGTAAATCCGCTGTTGTAAACTTGTGCGGATGCGCCGCCAATACCGGGCAAGCCAATAAAAAAATCCATTTTTGGCATAATTGCCGGATTAAAAGCTATGCTTTGCGGCAGCCTGTCCATAAAGTACATCGTATTTTGGGCTTCCGAAAAAAAACTTACAAATAGCAGAATTAATGGTAAAAAGCGTTTCATGGTTACAGGTTTTGAATTTTTGATAAAATTAGTAATTAATTTTTCAGAATATTCAGTTTCGACATGCATATTAAATTTTACTTTACAAAATAACTTGTTGATACCTTGCCAACTATTCAAATGTTTTCTTCTATTTTTGATTTCAAATACAATTTTAGATAAAGTGAACCGCTACCTGTTACAACTTAGCTACAAGGGAACCCGATATTTTGGCTGGCAGAAACAACCCAATGAAATTACAGTCCAGGAGGTGATTGAAAAAACATTGTCAACTGTTTTGCGCGAAGATATTGGAGTAGTTGGCGCAGGCCGCACCGACACGGGAGTTCATGCATCATTTTATGTTTTACATTTCGATGTTTCTGTTGAAATTCAAGACCCTGAAAAACTGCTTTATCACCTGAACCGTTTTTTGCCCGACGACATAGCAATTCAGAAAATTAAAAAGGCGGACAACGATTTTCATGCGCGTTTCAGCGCTGTTTCGCGCACCTACAAATATTACATTTCAACGGTAAAAGACCCCTTTACAACCGAAACCAGTTACCAGTTTACGGTACCTCTCGATGTTGAAAAAATGAATGAAGCAGCAAAAACACTGTTTGAATACACCGATTTTACAAGTTTTGCCAAACTGCACACCGATGTAAAAACCAACAATTGCAAAATTTTCCAGGCTGAATGGAAAAGACAAGGCGAACAACTGATTTTTACCATCAAAGCCGACCGGTTTCTGCGAAATATGGTTCGCGCCATTGTTGGAACCCTTCTCGAAGTTGGAAAAGGAAAAATGACAATCGAAGATTTCAGAAAGATTATAGAAAAGAAGGACCGTGGCGCCGCCGGAACCTCTGCTCTGCCGCAAGGGCTTTTTCTGGTTGATATCGGGTATAATTCGTGAATATGATAATGCATGAATGCTTAAATGCGTGTGAATATCCAGTATCCAGTATACAAGATCAAGTATCCTG
>JBBIVS010000378.1:0-1314 GCA_037439605.1 Draconibacterium sp.
TTGGCTGATAATTATTTCGGCAACCCTAATTTCAACAGTTCCTTTTATGGTTGGGATTTACACACAGGAGGTTTTGGGAAAACCCTGGGGAAATAACCCGGGAAGCACCGGGCTGCTGTTTTTTGTCCTGGTTTTCCACCTTATACTAATGCTTGGCATTAACTGGCTTTTACTGAAAATGTCGCTTCAGGTTGAAATCAGGGAAGATGGCTTGCATTACAGGTATCTTCCTATGATAATTAAATGGAAAAAAATTGCAAAAGAAGAAATTGAAAGCTTTAAAATCCGCACGTATAGCCCTGTTACAGAATTTGGCGGGTGGGGAATAAAGGGGGGAACCCGGAAAAAAGCTTACAATGTGAGTGGCAATATTGGTTTGGAACTGGTTTTGAAAAATGGCCGGAAAGTGCTGTTTGGAACACAAAAAAGCCAGTCGATTAAATATGCAATGGAGAAAATGATGAATGGAGAAAGATTGAAAAAAGATGACTAAAAAAAAATCATTTGTACTTCGGATAAACCAGGAAATGATGGATGCAGTTGAAAAGTGGGCTGCTGATGATTTCCGGAGCGCTAACGGTCAGTTGGAGTGGATAATTTATAACGCTTTAAAAGATGCAAAAAGGATAAAAAAGGGTCTTGAAGAAGAAGATTTACAATAGTTTTACATGAAGAAAATTGACTCTGCCAAATAATTTAAATTCAAAACCAAAAAAGAATTAAAAATGAATCAGAAAAGCTACACCTGCCCGAAATGTGGAAATCGCAAAGCAGACATCGATCAAATCAGAACAACAGGATCAGGATTTACGAGGTATTTTAATATTCAAAACCGTAGATTTCATGCGGTTTCGTGTTCAAAATGCGGATATACTGAATTGTACAAGGAAGGCAAATCAAGCGGGGCAAGTAATGTGCTCGATTTTATAACCGGCTGATTTTTTTAGTTTACAGCATAATTTAACGTGTTATTTTGCGAAAATCCTTTAATTTAATCCTTTCAGGAATTGAATTGAAGGATTTTTTATTTTCAGATTTTAAGACTAATTTAATCCGCTTAAGTAAACCAGTTAAATCTATAAAAATGGATAAAATTAATTCACGTCGCGATTTTCTGCATAAGGCGACTTCGGCAACTGCACTTATCATGGCAGGTGGAATCCTGCCCGGTTTCAGCGCTAAAAGTTATCGGCGAATTATTGGCGCCAACGAAAAAATCCGTGCTTCGGTTATGGGCGTCAACTCCCGCGGAACAGCACTTGCACAAAATTTTGCATATCAAAAAGAGTGTGATGTTATTCACATTTGCGATGT
>JBBIVS010000378.1:1324-4124 GCA_037439605.1 Draconibacterium sp.
GGGTGATGGAAAAATGTGTTTCGGCAGTTCAAAAAATACAGGAGATAAAACCTGAAATTTTTGCTGATTTCCGCAAATCGCTCGAAAGTAAAGATGTGGATGTGATGGTTATTGCGACACCGGATCACTGGCATGCCCCGGCAGCTTTACTTGCCATGCAGGCCGGCAAACATGTGTATCTCGAAAAACCATGCAGCCACAATCCGCGCGAAGGGGAGATGTTGGTTGAAGCAACAGCCCATTATAAAAAGTCTGTTCAAATGGGAAATCAGCGCCGTTCGTGGCCAAATGTAATTCAGGCCATTGATGATTTGAAATCAGGAGTTATCGGTCGGCCGTATTTTGGAAAAGGCTGGTACACCAACAACCGCGAATCTATTGGAGTGGGAAAGGGAGTTCCTGTTCCCGAAGGATTAAACTGGGATTTGTGGCAGGGACCCGCCCCCAGAAAGGCATACAAAGACAATATCGTACATTACAACTGGCACTGGTTCTGGCACTGGGGAACCGGCGAGGCACTGAATAACGGAACGCACATGATCGACCTGTTACGCTGGGGACTGGGAGTTGATTTTCCTTTTAAAGTAAGTTCAAATGGCGGTCGCTTTCATTTTAAAGACGATTGGGAAACGCCGGACACTCAAGTGATAAACCTCGATTTTAAGGAAAATGTTTCAATGACCTGGGAGGGCCGGAGCTGCAACGGACGTCATGTAGAAGGCAGTTCGGTTGGCGTTGAATTTTATGGTGAAACTGGGTCGCTGGTCATTTCGGGTGGAAACGAATACAAGGTTTATGATTTGAAAAATAAACTGGTAAAAGAGGTAAAAGATTCAAAAGAAATCGACCCGCGCGATGCCGCCAACCCAGCCGGACATCTGGATGCACTTCACATTCGTAATCTTTTCAGTAATATTTACAATGGCGAAACATTGAAATCGGACATTGATTCGGGTCATAAAAGCACATTGCTTGTGCAGCTTGGAAATATTGCACAAAGGGTTGGCCATTCGCTCGAAATAAATCCTGAAAACGGGCATATTATTGGCGACAAAGGCGCACAAAAACTCTGGTCGCGCGAGTATGAAAAAGGTTGGGAAATGAAATTATAGAAAAATGGATAGAAGAGATTTTATTAAAAATACAGGAGCAACCAGTTTGATTTTAACTGCTATGGTACCTGGCACAATTTCTAATGCTTTTGCAAATTCTTCTGAAAAACCAATCCGTATTGGAATAATCGGCGCTGAAAATTCGCATACTGCCGGATTTGGAAAGCTCTTTAATATCGATAAAAAATTCCCTGGTGTTGAGGTAAAATATGTTTGGGGCGAAACCGATGCTTTTGCAAAATCGGCAATGGAAAAAGGCAACATTCCAAACCAGGTGAATGACCCAAACGATATGTTGGGTAAAATAGATGCTTTAATAGTTGATCACCGGCATCCGAAATTTCACCTCGAACCGGCAATCCCTTTCATAAAGGCAGGCATTCCAACTTTTATCGACAAACCTTTTTGCTACCGTGCTGCCGAAGGGAAAGATTTTCTTCAATTAGCTAAAAAGTTGGGCACTCCGGTAACTTCATACAGCTCAATCGCCCAAAGCGCTGCTACTTTCGATATCAAAGAACAGGTTGCTGCGTTGGGGAATATCAGTCAGGTTATCAGAACCGGTACTGCTGATCTGGACTCACAATATGGAGGAGTCTTCTTTTACGGCGTTCATATTGTAGAACCGCTGATGTTTATGTTTGGCGAAGATATTCAGGAGGTTAAGGTAACCCGTAATGGAAAATACGGTAATGCCAGCCTCAAATTTTCATCAGAATTATTCGCCACATTAATATTCAAGGAAAAGGCCTACGGCTGGGAAACTTATGTTGAAACCGGCGACAAACTTGTTGAGTTAAAATCGCGGGTTGAAGAATCCGACCCGCCAAAAAACTATGCCGACATGGTTGAGATGTTCCGCACCGGGAAAGAGCCGCGTTCACACCAAAGTATTTTAAATGGTGTTTGTATTCTGGAAGCGCTTGAAAAATCGGGGCAAACCGAAAATTGGACAGATGTTAATTACGAGAAACTGGATTGAAACCCAGCACCAGACTTTAGTCTGGTGACTTAAGTTTGACTAACACCAGACTTTAGTCTGGTGATATAAACATAATAAAACAACCGGCTTTAGCCATTAAAGAATAGAAAATGCAACAAAAATTACAAACCAGCTTTTTCAGCTTTATCTTTTTTATGATGATTTTTTCAAATGTACACGCCCAGCAAACCATCGAGGGCCTGCATTATGCAACAGGCAAACCAATTCGGGTAAAAATTGAAAACGGGAAAATAGAGTCCATAAAAGAGGTTAAAAAGCTGAAGGACGAAAACGCCAAAACCTACATTGCAACCGGTTTTATTGATAATCAGGTAAATGGTTTCGCCGGTGTTTCGTTTGCTTTTGGCGAAAGCGATTTAACACCGGAGGGAATTGAAATAGCGACCAGGGAACTCTGGAAAAAGGGAGTAACAACATATCTGCCAACACTAACTACCAATAGCCAGGAAGTTTTGGTTACAAATTTCAAACTGCTAGCCAACGCGGTTAACGATGAAAAACTGCTGGGTTCAATTCACGGGTTTCATCTGGAAGGACCGTATATCAATCCCGAAGATGGTTACCGTGGCGCTCATCCAAAACAGTTTGTGCGGCTGCCCGACTGGAATGAATTTATGGAAATGTACAAAGCTTCAGGTGAAAATATTTTGCAGGTAACCGTGGCTCCCGAAATGGATGGTGCGCA
>JBBIVS010000379.1:0-2452 GCA_037439605.1 Draconibacterium sp.
CACATTTTGCCAGGTTGCATGTGGATCGGTTCGCGCGATGATTGACATATTCCTTTTCCGGCAACCATTTACCAGATATCCGAAGGGATCAGAGTCTCCCAGCCATTCGCTTCTGTGATGAAACTCCACATCGGTTGGATAATAAGCGACTATTCCTCCGGCGCTCAGTGTTGCACCATCGGCATGGATTTTTTTAAAATAACTGAGCCAGAAATCGGGATCAAAATTGCCGGGATCGTTTTCCACAAGTGTCAGTTGTGCCCAGCGCATCGGCCGGTCGAACCATGTTTCATCTGCTGTTATTCCAATTCCGGCAATTACGGATGGATTTACAACAGAATATACCCCGGCAATTGCAACACCCGACTTTATGAATTTTCTTCTTTCCATTCGAATCAATATCAATGGAAATTAAACCTTTTCAGGCAACAAAAACGGGGATCTGTAAATTTTGGTCAGGTAAGTATCAGCCTCCTTATCGTTTACAAATTTTTCGGTTTCAGGATTAAAATGAAGAGTTCTTTTCAACCGCGTGGCGATATTTCCCAGGTGGCAAAGCGAAGTTGACAAATGTCCTTCCATAATATCAGCATTCAGGCTTTGCCATTTCCGTGTTTTTACACAATCCAGAAAATTGGTAAAATGGTTAATCACCGAATTGGAAGTAGCTGGATCATCGCTGGTAAAAACCGGTCCCTCATTTTCCTGGTATGAAGAAAATCCATCGGGCTTTATTTTGATATCACTGAAATGAACTTTGGCATTTCCAACGTCTTCATTATCAATACTCATCCAGCCTTTTGAACCATAAATCAGGTCACCGATCCTGATCCCGGCTTCTTCGTTGGTCCCCAGTCCGCGCACTTCGAATTGAATAATAGTACCATCTTCGTATTCAAATTCAAGTTGTTGCATATTTGGAGTTTCCTGGTCCGAATCCCAGACAAAGAAATTACCCATACCCTGAATCCTGACCGGATGGGTCATTTTTCCCAGCGCCCAGCGTGCAATGTCGGCCTGGTGGATTCCCTGGTTTCCAAGATCTCCGCATCCGGTATCCCAGAACCAGTGCCATTTGTAATGAAAACGGTTTTCATTAAAAGGGCGGTAGGGCGCCGGCCCGAGAAAAGTATTCCAGTCAACCCCTTCAGGTATTTCGCTGTTTTTCACGTGACCAATACTTCCGCGCGGTTTCAGACAAAGTCCGCGGGCCATGTATATTTTTCCCAAACCATCTTCTTTCATAAATTTCATCGCTTTTAAAGTAGCTGTGTGACTTCTTGCCTGAGTTCCGGTCTGAACTACCCGATTATATTTCCGTGCGGCTTCCACCATTTTCCGGCCCTCTTCAATGGTATGCGAAACTGGTTTTTCCACATAAACGTCTTTCCCGGCCTGACAGGCCCAAATGGTTTGCAGCGCGTGCCAGTGATTGGGCGTTGCCAGCGACACTGCATCAATATCCTTTCTCTCTATCAGTTTCCTGAAGTCGGTTTCAGTTTCAGGCTTTCTCCCTGTCAGCTTTTCAACAAAAGAAACAGCTTCAGGCAACTGACGTTTATCGATATCGCAAATAGCCACAATATTTACATTCGGAATTTTTGCCAGGGCCCTGATATGGTCTTTCCCCCTGCTTCGGATTCCGGTAACAGCGATATTTACACTCTCGTTGGGTGAATTTGCCCATGTTGGCTTTATCAGTGGAGCAGAAATAACAACTCCTGCAGATGCAACTGTAAGGTCTTTAATAAAAGTCCGTCTTTCCATTTTCTTCATAGTTCGATATTTTTTTTTCGATGAAATTAGTTAAACGGAATTGCAAATACAAGAATTAAATACTCATTGAAACAAATTCGAAACTGCGTACAACGGAATCACTGTTATTTTTCCGTATTGCGAAAAGTTTTCAAGGGATATCCTGATTCCTTTCGATGATTTTTTCTCTTCAATAAAAAGGTTTAAACTTTGCATTTTGCCAGTGCTCCCCGACTTAATTTCAACCGGAACCACCTGGCCTTGTTGTTCGATTAAATTAAAAAATCAAGGCGAATATTAACTCATTTCATTAAAAAGTCAGGGCGAACCTCGAAATGGAGACAATTTTTTAAGAACCATTTTAAATAATTTTTCAATATTGGAATTTAATTGAAATTGCCTAATTTTGGTTGCGACAGGGTTAAATTGCTGAACGAAAATCAGTTCGAATTATCGCCAGTTAAAACTGTCATAATAAAGCAACAATCTTTTCCATGGATACTGTGCCGAAAACGAAACGCATTTACCTTCAGATTCTTGATTTTATCAGGAACAACAAACCTTGTGTTTTAGCAACAGTCACCGCTACTCAGGGATCCACCCCACAAAAACCCGGTAGTTCAGCTATTTTTGATAAAAAAATGCTGCTGGTCGGCACTGTTGGAGGAGGCGCAGTTGAACTTTCGGTAGGGGAAAT
>JBBIVS010000379.1:2462-4113 GCA_037439605.1 Draconibacterium sp.
GCTTCAGAAGCCATCCGTTCAAAAAAATCCGGTTATTTCCGTTTCGATTTGGATAATGATATTTCAGATGTGGAAGCGGCCATTTGCGGCGGCGGAATGAGCATACTTGTGGATGCTGATCCCGGAAAGCATCTTAAGATTTTTGAATCCATAATGGAATCTGAAAATAAACGCGAGCCCGGTGTTCTGGTAACCCTTTGCGGCAGCGGTTTGCCGGAATGTGAAGAGATGGCAAGGTTTTGGGTTACTTCTGAAAATTTGAAAATCGTTTCACACCAAATTCCGAAGGAAGTTATTAGCGCAGCAACTGAAATGCTTGCCAATCGCAATCCCGATGAATTCAGGGAGATTATTCTCCAGGAACAAAAAGAAGGAGAAGCAAAACTGGCATTTCTTGAGTCGGTAGTTCCGCAGCCACAATTGATTATTGCCGGCGCCGGCCATGTTGGCAAAGCGCTTTCGCACCTGGGGAAACTGCTCGATTTTGAAGTAACTGTTTGGGATGACCGCGTTGAATACGCCAATAATACCAATCTTCCCGATGCCGATAAAATTCTTTCGGGCAGTATTGATGAAAGCCTTGGAAAAATTATTGCCGACAGAGATACATTTATCGTGATTGTTACCCGCGGCCATAAAAACGATGCCGATGTATTGAGAACATTTATTGAATCAGATGCAGGTTACATCGGGATGATAGGCAGTCGAAGAAAAATTGTGCTGGTGCGCGAATCTTTTCTGAAAAACGAATGGACAACCACGAAACAGTGGAACAAAATTCACACGCCCATTGGGTTGGAAATCGGTTCGAAAACGGTTCAGGAAATTGCTGTAAGCATTGCAGCACAACTGGTTCAGGTTCGAAGTAAACTTAAAGGCAAATGAAAGAAATCTGGGCAATCATACTGGCAGCCGGCGCTTCCACGCGTATGAAACAGCAAAAGCTGCTTCTCCCGTTCAATGGTAAAACCATTATTAAAACGGTGGTTGAAAATGTCATGCAGTCGGTAAATTCGAACGTTATGGTTGTTGTGGGCTCGCACCGCGAACAAATTCAGGAACAAATCGTAAATTACCCGGTCAAGTTTTGTGTGAATGAAAATTATATGGATGGAATGCTGTCATCGGTTATTTGTGGATTCAGGGCTTTGCCGGATGACGCAAAAGCAGCGCTTATTTTCCTTGGAGACCAGCCTCAAATTCCTTCACCGGTGACTGATTTGGTTATTTCGGCCTGGGTTCGGTCAAGAAAAGGAATCATTATACCAACTTTTAATGGCAGGCGCGGACATCCGGCACTGATTGAAACCAGATATAAAACAGAAATTGAACGGTTGGATCCGAAAAAGGGATTGCGTGCCCTTTCAGAAAAATTTAAGGACGATGTATTGGAAGTGGAATGCAGTATTCCCGAAATTCTCAGGGATATCGACACACCGGAAGAATATGAGTATGAAATCAATAAATATTAATAATTGTAATAAAAAATGGAAAAAAAAGTACAATTTGAACTGAATGGAAAACAAGTTGAAGTTCAGGTTGAAGAATATCAAACATTGCTTTGGGTTCTCCGCACCAACTTTAATCTTACGGGCACAAAATACGGTTGCGGAGAGGGTTACTGCGGCTCGTGCACGGTGTTGATAAACGA